>JAPHUU010000465.1 GCA_026193555.1 Rhodanobacter sp. | reverse complement strand
GGCGAGACGGATGCTGCGGCTCAGGTGCTGAGAGTGGTCAGTTGGGCCGCCGACGTGCAGACCGATATCTGGACTGATTTGAGCATCTCGCTGGATCCCGCAACGACGCAGGGCCAGGGCTACGCGGCCGAGGCCGCGCGCAGCGGGAAGCCGGCAGGAACCAACCGCTTCTGTGATGACCCCAGGACACAGCCGTGGCATGGCAAGGCTCGCGAGCTGGGCATTGCCTCGGCGCTGGCCCTGCCGCTGGGCACGACCCCGGAAGGCGCGCGCCGCATGCTTGCCCTGTATGCCCGCGAGGCGGATTACTTCAATGCGGACGAAATCCGGCTGCTTGAACAGGTGGCGCAGGACGCAGCGCTCGGCTTGAACCTGATCAACACCGAGAGCCGCCTGGCGCACTCCACGACCCACGATGCCGTGACCGGCTTGCCCAATGCGAAGCTGCTGATGCAACGCCTGCGCGAGCTGCTGCGGCAGGCGGGCAGCGTGCATCAGAAGGTGGCTGTGTGTGTGCTCGATGCGGACATGCAGTCGGTCACCCACGAACTGGGTCTGCGCCAGGCCAACACCTTGCTGCGGGCGATGGGTGAGCAGATCGAGGCCAGCTGCGGGGTAAACGATACGGTTGGTGTGCTGCCCGGGGAGCGCATTGCGCTGGCGATCAGTGACGTGGCGACGATGGACAAGGCCGAGAGCCGGCTGCGGCAGAAGCTCGAACAGGCGCGGACGATACTGTCCGGATCCGTCGTGGCCAGGGCCCGGGCCGGCGTGGCGATCTTTCCGGAGGATGGCGAAGACGCAGAGGAGCTGATCGACAGGGCGCTGTCCGCACTGGATCTGGCCGATGCAGAAGATGGCGAGCCGATCCATTTCTTTGCGCCGAATCTCAACCGGGTACTGCGGGAAAACCGTGCGTTGCGGGATCGGCTGAACGGCGTCATCGAACGCGGCGAGCTGAGCGTGGACTACCAGCCGATTGTCTCCCTGCGCAGCGGCGCGCTGAGCGGATTCGAGGCGCTGCTGCGCTGGAACTCCCCGGATCTTGGTGACATTCCGCCGGAGCGATTCATTCCGCTGGCCGAAAGCAGCGGCCTGATCAACGACATCGGCGAATGGCTGCTGCAGCAAGTGGCGCAGCAGGCGAGTGACTGGGATGGCCGCGCCACGAGCGGCCTGTTCATCTCGGTCAATGTGTCCGCGATCCAGCTGCGCGATGTCCATTTCGCCGAACGCATCGGCAGGGTGCTCGACGACTGCTACAACCGGACCGGACGGGTGAGGATCTCGATGGAAGTCACCGAGAGCCACCTGCTCAAGGACATCGAGAAGAGCATCATGCTGTTGCGCCAGCTCGGCGGTCACGGCATCGAAATCATCCTCGACGATTTCGGCACCGGTTACTCCTCGCTCAGTTACCTGCACCGCCTGCCGCTGCATGTGCTGAAGATCGACAAGTCGTTTACCCGCGACATTGTCACCAACCCGTTGGGCCGCAAGATGGTGGCGGGCATCCAGGCGCTGGCGCATTCGCTGGGCCTGGAGACGGTGGTCGAAGGTATCGAATGCATCGAGCAGCAGAAGATGGTGAGTGCGATCGGCTGCACCTACGCCCAGGGCTTCCTGTACGACCAAGGCCTGTCGGTGGAGGAAGTGCAGCGCAAGTGGCTGCCGCTTCCGATGCAGATAATACCGACCGGCTAGCAACGCGTCGCCGCCGCAGGATCGTCCATGCCTCGGCGGCGACAGCCCCCTCGGGCCATTCGCCGGATGTCATCAGCGTGGAGCGAGCAGGCGCAGCAGGCGCAGTGACAGCCAGCGTTCCACGTCCGGCCATTCGCTGGCCAGGATGCTGTAGCAGACGGTGTCACGCAGGCTCCCGTCGAGGCGCCGCATGTGCGCGCGCAGTACGCCGTCGCGGTGGGCGCCGAGGCGTTCGATCGCACGTTGCGACTCGAGGTTGTGCAGGTCGGTGTGGAACTCCACCGCCACGCAGCGCTTGGTCTCGAACGCATGGCGCAGCAGCAGGCGCTTGCAGGCGGTGTTGAGGTGACTCTTCTGCCAGCGCCGCGCATACCAGGTGTAGCCGATCGCCAGCCGCGGCAGTTCCGGCACGATGTCGTAGTAGCGGGTGGCGCCCACGATCTCGCCGCTGTGCACCTCGCGCACGGCGAATGACAGCATCAGGCCATCGGCCTGGCCGCGCAGGGCCTTTTCCACATAGGCATGGGCATGGTCCGGCGCGGGGACGCTGGTGAACCACAAGTTCCACAGTTCGCCATCAGCGGCGGCGGCCTGGAGTGCCGGCACATGGTCGAGGCTCAACGGTTCCAGCACCACATGTTCGTCATGCAGCCGGGTCGGCATGGGGTGGCTCATGGGGACTCCGGCAGGGCGACGGGCAGGATCCAGACGCAGCGGATCAGGCATCCAGGTCGGGAATCAGCTTGCTTTCGAGGCGGGCAATGGTGTCTTTCAGCAGCAGCTTGCGCTTCTTCATCCGGGTCAGCTGCAGCTCGTCGCGACCGAGTGCCGTGGCCAGCTGATGGATCACCGTATCGAGGTCGCGATGCTCCAGTCGCATCTCGGCGAGTAGATGGACGATTTGAGCGTGATCCTGGACCAGCATGGGACAAGGCTGCAGCATGGGGAAAGGCGCCTAGTTTAGCGCCGATAGGGTACACCGGAAGCGATCGTGGCCGGCCCGCTACAATGGGGCTTTCTGCCGCCAGTCGCTCCGAGCATGTCCGCCCAGCCTGAAATCCCTCGTACACCGGCCGCGGAGGCCGACAAACTGGCCCGGCGTCTGCGCCACCAGGTGGGGCAGGCAGTGGTGGATTTCGGCATGATCGAGGACGGCGACCAGGTGATGGTGTGTCTGTCCGGCGGCAAGGACTCCTACACCTTGCTGGACATGCTGCTGCAGCTGCAGGCGAAGGCACCGGTGCGTTTCGGGCTGATTGCGGTGAATCTGGACCAGAAGCAGCCGGACTTCCCCACGCACGTGCTGCCGGAGTATCTCGGCACCCGCGGCGTCCCTTTCCACATCATCGAGCAGGACACCTACAGCACGGTGACCCGGGTGATTCCGGCGGGCAAGACGATGTGCAGCCTGTGTTCACGGCTGCGCCGCGGTGCGCTGTATACGTGGGCTGCGGCCAATGGCATCACCAAGATCGCACTCGGCCACCACCGCGACGACGTCCTTGCCACATTCTTCCTCAACATGTTCTATCAGGCGCAGCTGAAGGCGATGCCGCCGAAACTTCGTTCCGACGACGGTCGCCACGTGGTGATCCGACCGCTGGCCTATTGCCGCGAGAGCGACATCGCCGAATATGCGATGCAGCAGAAGTTTCCGATCATTCCGTGCAACCTGTGCGGTTCGCAGGACAACCTGCAGCGCAAGGCCGTGCGGCGCATGCTGGCCGAGTGGGAGCAGCTGCAGCCGGGCCGCAGCGAGAATATCTTCCGTGCGCTCGGCAATGTGTCACCCTCGCACCTCGCCGATCGTCAGTTGTTTGATTTCTCGGTGCCGGATCCGCGCGAAGGCGATTTGCGCACCGGGGCGGATGCCCCGGTCACCGGTTATCCTTAGACGGACGCCTGGACGTCCATACTTCCATTCACTTTCTTCCGAGTACCTGCCGTGTCCTTCTTTGCATCCGTTGAAATGGCCCCGGGCGATCCAATCCTGGGTTTGACCGAAACGTTCGTGGCCGACCGGCGCCCCGGCAAGATCAATCTTGGCGTGGGCATCTACGTCGACGAGCAGGGCCGCATTCCACTGTTGCCGACGGTGCGCGAGGTGGAGCTGGCGATGGTGCAGGCGGGCAAGCCGCGTGGCTATCTGCCGATCGACGGGCTGGCGGCATACAACAAGCTGACCCAGCAGCTGCTGTTCGGTGCCGAGTCACCGCTGCTGGCCGCGGGCCGGGTCGCCACCGCGCAGACCATCGGCGGCAGCGC
>JAPHUU010000397.1 GCA_026193555.1 Rhodanobacter sp. | reverse complement strand
CCGACCACCCGCGCCGGGTCGAACACCTGGGTCACGCCCAGCCCGTCGCAGGACGGGCAGGCGCCCATCGGCGAATTGAACGAGAACAGCCGCGGCTCCAGCTCCGGCAGCGAGTAGTCGCAGACCGGGCAGGAGTAGCGCGAGGACAGCAGCTGATCGGATTTGGCTGGGCCCGCGTCGGCGGGCGCGTCCATGTCCACCACGATCACCAGTCCGTCACCGATCCGCAGCGCGGTCTCGAACGATTCGGCCAGCCGTTGCTTGATGTCCTCGCGCGGGCGAAAGCGGTCGATCACCACTTCGATCGTGTGTTTCTGGCGCAGGGTCAGCGGCGGTACCGCGTCGAGGTCGAACACGTTGCCGTCCACGCGGGCGCGCACGAAGCCCTGCGCGCGCAACTGGTCGAACACCTGCACATGCTCGCCCTTGCGCTCGCGGATCACCGGCGCCAGCAGCATGTAGCGCCGTTCGGGATCCAGCGTCAGGGTGGCGTCGACCATCTGGCTGATCGTCTGCGCCTCCAGCGGGGTGCCATGATCCGGGCAGCGCGGTGTGCCCACGCGGGCATACAGCAGGCGCAGGTAGTCATACACCTCGGTGATCGTGCCGACGGTGGATCGCGGATTGTGCGAGGTGGATTTCTGCTCGATCGAGATCGCCGGCGACAACCCCTCGATATGGTCGACGTCCGGCTTCTCCATGATCGACAGGAACTGCCGCGCATAGGCCGACAGCGATTCGACGTAGCGCCGCTGGCCCTCCGCGTAGATCGTGTCGAACGCCAGCGAGGACTTGCCGGAGCCGGACAGGCCGGTGATCACGATCAGTTTGTTGCGCGGAAGATCGAGGTCGATGTTCTTGAGATTGTGCGTGCGAGCGCCGCGGATGCGAATGGTGTCCATGAGGCTCGGATATGGGGCAAGACACTTACTATACCAAGGCGTTCATGATGTCCTGCGGCCAATAATCAGCAGCGTCCGAAGCTCCGGCGCTGGCCCGGCACAGGCCCGGTCTCCTCAATGCTGGCGGAGTTGCGGCAATGCGGCATGCTGGATGAAAAGGGATGCTGCCCGGCCAAGTCAGAGTGCCATGAGGCCGCAGTGGCGCGCCTGCTCCGTGCACGATGAGCGGTTCCGGGCCGGCGGCTGGTCAGTGTTTGACCAGCACCTCAGGGGGCCGTTATAATCCGCGGTTCGTCAGTCCCTGTTCGGGTCATGGCGATACCCAAGAGAATAACTACAGAAGGGCATTCCGATGAGTTACGCAGTCATCAAAACCGGCGGCAAGCAGTACCGCGTTCAGCAGGGCGATGTCCTGCGCGTGGAGCTGTTGAACGCCGAAGAGGGCGCAACAGTGAACTTCGATCAGGTGCTGCTGCATGGCGCCGGCGAATCAGTCATTGTGGGCGCACCACTGGTTGACGGGGTTACCGTCAGCGCCACCGTGCGCAAGCACGGCCGTGCCGACAAGATCCGCATCATCAAGTTCCGCCGACGCAAGCACTACAAGCGTCAGCAGGGCCACCGTCAGCATTTCACCGAAATCGAGATCACGGGCATCAACGCCTGATTCAGCCGGAGTAGAAAGTCATGGCACATAAGAAGGCAGGCGGCTCCACCCGCAATGGTCGCGATTCGAACCCGAAGTACCTCGGCGTGAAGATCTATGGTGGCCAGGCCATTGAGGCCGGAAACATCATCGTGCGTCAGCGCGGCACCCAGTTTCACCCGGGTACCGGCGTAGGTCTGGGTCGTGACCACACGCTGTTCGCGCTGGTCGACGGTACCGTTCAGTTTGCCGTTCGCGGCGGCAAGAATCGCCGTTTCGTCGACGTCGTGCAGGCGTAAAGCCTTTCGCGATGCGATAGCGAAGGCCCCGCTTCGGCGGGGCTTTTGTTTTTGAAGCGGGAAACGGGGAACAGGGAACGGGGAGCGTGTGCTTCCCGGTATTCTGTGACTGCCGTTCCCCGCTCTCCGTTCCCCGTTTCCCGTTCCCCGGACCCACCCATGAAATTTGTCGACGAAGCCAATATCAAAGTCCATGCCGGCGATGGCGGCAATGGCTGCATCAGCTTCCGCCGCGAGAAGTTCATTCCGTTCGGCGGTCCCAATGGTGGCGATGGCGGCTTCGGCGGCTCGGTCTGGCTGGTGGCTGATGAAGGCTTGAATACCCTGGTCGACTTTCGCCATCAGCGCAGTTTCAAGGCGCAGCGCGGGCAGAACGGCATGGGCAGCCAGATGTACGGCAAGGGTGGTGAGGATACGGTCATCCGTGTGCCGGTAGGCACCATGATCACCAATGTCGATACCGACGAGGTGATCGGTGACCTCACTGCAGACGGTCAGCGCATGCTGGTGGCGCAGGGCGGCAAGGGCGGGCTGGGCAATATCCATTTCAAGACGTCGGTGAACCGGGCGCCACGCAAGGCCACGCCCGGCACGCCGGGCGATGCCCGCGAGCTGAAGCTGGAGTTGCGCCTGCTGGCCGATGTCGGCCTGCTCGGCTTTCCGAATGCCGGCAAGTCGACCTTCATCCGTGCGGTGTCCGCGGCAACCCCGCGCGTGGCAGATTACCCGTTCACCACCTTGCATCCGAATCTGGGCGTGGTCAGCCTCGGTACCGACCAGAGCTTCGTGATCGCCGACATTCCGGGCCTGATCGAGGGCGCTTCCGAAGGTGCCGGCCTGGGCATCCAGTTCCTGCGCCATGTGGCGCGTACCAGCCTGCTGCTGCATCTGGTCGATATCGCGCCCATCGATGGCACGAACGTGGCCGATCAGGTGCGTGCCATCGAACTGGAGCTGGAGAAGTTCAACCCGGAACTCCTGGAGCGGCCACGCTGGCTGGTGCTGAACAAGGCCGACATGCTGCCCGAGGACGAGCGTCAGGGAGTGGCCGAGAAGATCGTGGCGGAGTTGGGCTGGACCCAGCCATGGTTCCTGGTCTCGGCGATTGCACGCGAGAACACCATGGCGGTCTGCCAGCAGGTGCAGCGATTCTTCGAATCGCAGCGCGAGGTCAGTGTCGAGCGCACCGACATGCTGGCCAACGATGTGCGCCTGCGCGGCGAGGCACCGAAAGCCTGATTCGGCGCGATTGTTCGGCGCGATTGTTCGGCGTGATTGTTCGGCGTGATTGTCCTGCCAGCGGCAGGACAATCACATCCGGAATACGCCGTAGCGCTGGGGCTCGATCGGCGCGTTCAGTGACGCCGAGATCGCCAGCCCGAGCACGCGGCGGGTATCGACCGGATCGATGATGCCGTCATCCCACAAGCGTGCGCTGGCGTAGTACGGATGGCCTTGGTGCTCGTACTGCTCGCGCAGCGGGGCCTTGAAGGCTTCTTCCTCATCGGCTGACCAGCTGCCGCCGCGCGCCTCGATGCCATCGCGCTTGACCGTGGCCAGCACGCTGGCCGCCTGCTCGCCGCCCATCACCGAGATGCGCGCGTTCGGCCACATCCACAGGAAACGGGCGCCGTAGGCGCGGCCGCACATGGCGTAGTTGCCGGCGCCGAAGCTGCCGCCGATCACCACGGTGAACTTGGGCACGTGCGAGCAGGCCACGGCGGTAACCATCTTGGCGCCGTCCTTGGCGATGCCGGCCTGTTCGTATTTCTTGCCGACCATGAAGCCGGTGATGTTCTGCAGGAACACCAGCGGCACGTTGCGCTGGTTGCACAGCTCGATGAAGTGCGCGCCCTTGAGCGCGCTCTCGGCGAACAGGATGCCGTTGTTGGCGACGATGCCGACCGGGTAGCCGTGGATGTGCGCGAAGCCGCACACCAGGGTCTTGCCGTAGCGCGCCTTGAACTCGTGAAACGCCGAGCCGTCGACGATGCGCGCGATCACCTCGCGGATGTCAAACGGGCGGCGGGTGTCCTGCGGGATTACCCCGTACAGCTCCTCGGCCGGATACTTCGGCTCGACCGGCGTGCATAGCGCCAGCGGAATTTCCTTTCGGCGATTGAGGTGCGCCACGATGTCGCGGGCGATCGACAACGCATGTGCATCGCTCTCCGCGTAGTGGTCGGCCACCCCGGAGATGGACGTGTGGACGTCCGCGCCGCCCAGCGTCTCGGCATCCACCACTTCGCCGGTGGCCGCCTTCACCAGCGGCGGGCCGCCGAGGAAGATCGTGCCCTGTTCGCGCACGATGATGGTTTCGTCGCTCATTGCCGGCACATAGGCGCCGCCAGCAGTGCACGAGCCCATCACCACTGCGATCTGCGGGATGTTCAGTGCCGACATGCGCGCCTGGTTGTAGAAGATCCGGCCGAAATGCTCGCGGTCCGGAAACACCTCGTCCTGCAGCGGCAGGAAGGCGCCGCCGGAATCGACGAGGTAGATGCAGGGCAGCCGATTTTCCAGCGCAATTTCCTGGGCGCGAAGATGCTTCTTCACCGTGATCGGAAAGTAGGTGCCGCCCTTGACCGTGGCGTCATTGGCGACCACCACCACTTCGATCCCGTTGACCCGGCCGATGCCGGTGATGATGCCCGCGGCCGGTGCGGCGTCGTCGTACATGCCGTGGGCGGCCAGCGGTGACAGTTCGAGGAAGGGGGAGCCCGGATCGAGCAGCGCCCTGATCCGCTCGCGGGGCGGCAACTTGCCCCGTTCGACATGTTTGGCCTGCGCCTTCTGGCCACCGCCCTGGGCGCTGCGTATCAGTTCCCGCTGCAAGTCTTCGACCACGTTGCGCAAGTGCGCGCTGCTGGCCTGGAACTCGGGGGAGCGCGGGTCGATCTGCGAGGCTATGACGCTCATGGGTCCGGACTGCCGCAAGTAATCAGGCCGCCATGATAACGGGCCAATCGATTTCCCGTCGGCATCGGGTAGGGAGCCGGAATCCTCCGGCCCCCTCCCACACCACCGTACGTGCGGTTCCGCATACGGCGGTTCCTGTCGACCCGACCATCCATGGGG
>JAPHUU010000364.1 GCA_026193555.1 Rhodanobacter sp. | reverse complement strand
GTGCTGCTGCAGGCCAGTCCAAAGCTGCCAGACACCATGATCGAGGTACGCGACTTCACCGCCATCGGGGTGGCGGCCAGGACGCGGCGGATGCGCGTGGTGATGGTGATGCCCTGCTCGCGCGAACAAGCCGACATCAGGATGCCGAACTCCTCGCCGCCCAGACGGCCAAACACATCCGAGCCACGCAATTCCCGGCGACAGATCGCCACGGCGCGCCGCAAGACTTCATCGCCAGCGGCATGACCGTAGGTGTCGTTGACACACTTGAAGTGATCCATATCCAGCACCACCAGACAGGCGTCGGCGTTTGCCTTGTGCAGTCGCCGCAGCGTGCGTTCCGCTTCATCGAAAAAGTACTCGCGATTGAACGATCCGGTCAGGCCATCGTGTCGCGCCATGCGCCGGAAGCGCAGCTGGGAGCGCCTGAGCCAGAACAACGCCGCGACGATGAAGGCGATCACGACCAGCAGC
Source organism: Rhodanobacter sp. (assembly GCA_026193555.1). Classification (GTDB taxonomy): domain Bacteria; phylum Pseudomonadota; class Gammaproteobacteria; order Xanthomonadales; family Rhodanobacteraceae; genus Rhodanobacter. The sequence goes on along the minus strand of JAPHUU010000364.1, from coordinate 14,473 downwards.
AGCGCGATGTACAGCCGGCTGGTTTTCTGCGCCTGGCTTGCCAGTTCCTGGCGCAGCTCAAGAATCCGGTTCTGCTTGCCCAGCGCATCGAGCTTCAACTTCTTGGACAGAACGTCTTGCCTGATCATCTGGTAGGCCAGCGCGCGCGTCTTGGCGTCATCCATGGCGGCCTTGTACTGCACCATGTACTTTTCGTAGTAGGTCAGCGCGGCCCGGTCATGACCAGCGCGCTTTTCGATTTCGTACAACAGCTCGTAGGCCGTTTGCAACGGCCAGGTGAGACTGCCGGCATCGCTCGCCGCCACCGCTGCAAGCGCTGCCTCTCTCGCCCTCGCGTCGTTGCCCACACCCACATAGGCAAGGGCGAGAGCAACATCGCGGCCGACGATATGAGGCTGGAACCCGGAACGGCGGATACTCGGCTCGATGCGTTGCAGCAGGGCAACGGCCTGGTCCGGGTGACCCTCGTCCGTCAGCAGATAAGCGCGATCCAGACGCAGTGTATTGGCGAACACCGCCTGCTTGTCGGCAAGACACGTACGTATCGCGCTACGCAGCTCGGGATTCGCCGAGGAAAGCTTGTCGGCTTCACTCAGTGCATTGAGTTCGTAGGAATAGGCAGCGCAGCGGCTGTCACCGGGCACGATCTCCGCCTTCATTTGCTTGGCGTATTTCAGCGCCAGATCGTTCTGTCCCGCCAGACTGAACATCTGCACGACGGCGCGCAAGGCCTCCGCACGCGCCTTGGGGTTGGCGATCGCGGGCAGGGTGGCGATCAATTGGTTGGCCCGCTGGTAAGCCTCTTCGTAATGACGGCCTCGCGCCAGCACATTGATCAGCAGTGCCGATGACCGCGTCGCCAGGGTCGCATCTCCGACATGAGCGATGATGTCACGCAGGACGGGCGCGGCCTGGTCCAGCTTGTCCGAGAATGCCGTCTGCCATGCATCCAGGTAGCGCAGATGCCATCGTTGCTGTGGTGAAAGCGGGGCTTGCTCCTGATGCAGCCGACTCAGCAGGCTCAGGAAAAGGGGGTGATCCGTTACCCTCGCATTCTCGGCCTGCGCCAGCAAGGCAGCCGGAGCGGCTGCATCTGAATCCGCCGCACGGACCATGCCGGCGGCGAAACCGAGAAGCACCACGAGCATTGCACCTCGTGCAATACCACTTTTTGCAGCGCTGCGCATCAACGTACGGCGGTGTCTTGGCTCAGTGTTCCGTCACTTCGGAACCATCCCGGCCATCGTCATCTTGCTGCCCGAGATCGTCATCGTCCGCGGGGACCGGCTCCTGGTTCGCGCTATGGCTGGTCTTTATGTCCCGCTGGCCGAACTCTTGCGTCAGCTGACCGCGGTCGCCCGAACGGGCCGCACTCAGCAGGCACTCGCTGGCCAGCCGCCCGCTCAGCATCTGGGCGAGACTCTCCCCCGATGCGTAACGCAGTGACGCATCCTTGCCGATGGTTTCCAGCAGTTCGATCGTGTTGCTCATTTTGCCCCCCGTTTCCGTTGCCGAAGAATCGCCCGTCCCACCAGCGGAGACGCTGCTGACCTATACCGACTGACATGATCGGCAAAGGCCCTACGCTCTGAATGTTCATCACAGCGCGACGCTCCATGCCGACTTGCAGCGTAGCATTCATCACCGAGGCTCGTCGTTGGCCTCGCGGCCTATCCCTGCGCCGCCCAAGCCTTGTCCAACGCCGCCAATCGCTCCCGCACCGAAGTATTGGCATGCAGCCTGGACGCGGGCGGCAGGACCACGGTTTCCTCGGCGCTCACATCCGTCGCAGCCAGATTGCGCAGGGTCGCATGGCGGATACGCGGCTGCTCAATCGGCAAGGTCGCGCAGCGATAGATGATCACCTCATGGTCCAGTGGGTAATCCCTGCTCAGCACGTCCACCAGTACCTGCCGGTACTCCGGTCCGGTGACAAAGCGTTTCATCGAACGGTCGCCGACCAGGCCTACCTGCCACAGCACCAGGTAGGCTCCGGGATTCAGGGGCGTGTCGTAGATCAGCAACTGGCTGGCCTCGTAGTGCTGGCAGCCGCCGCGTCCGGGGTCGATACCCAGGTCGGCATACAGGCAGTCTTCGGCGGAGATGCCCGGCTCCATGTGGGCCCGGAAGCCTTCCGCGCGAGCGACCTTGATCACTTCGTGCGGCGACCAGGCGAATATGCCGGGATGGCCGTAAAACACGGCGCACACTTTCCTGCCCGCGCGGACCTCGACCATCATCACCTCGACCCATTCGCGATAGGTGATCATGCGCGACTTGCCCTCGCCGTAGTACGGCTGCAGGCTGCGCACGTCCGGATGCATCTGTTCCAGCCACAGCTCGACGATGGCGTCGGAGAGTGCCGCGAAGACGACATCGGCCTGCTCGATATGGCTGCGCGCCAACGGGGAGAGATGCGAGCCCAGAGTCATGCCCATACCCACGCAGGCGATACTGCCGGCTTGTTCGGAGTTTGCAGGTACAGGCGTCGTCATGCTGTTCAGGGAGAAATATCCGGTGTCTATGGTGGGGTTTTATATGGTGACTTTGCAGCAGTGGTTGCGTGCTGCCGCGTTACGCGCCCGCCCGTCAGCATCGACCGACGGCCGTCGAATATACCCGGTAGATTGATCGGAACAACGGCACCGTTCGGCAAGCTGCGGACGCGACTGCATGCTGACCGGTGGCACCAGCACGATCACCATCCAGCCATGGCACGGCGCCAGCTCGCGCGTGGTCGAGGCCACTCGCAACGCACCCTTCTCCACCATACCGAAGAGCAGCACGCTATCCGAACGGCACTGCTCGATGAAGTGCGGCCAATCGAAGCTGCCGCTGAGGCAGGAGAGTCAAATTCGCCGGCCGGATGCCGTCCCGGTCGTCATCACCCAGCAGCACGCGCAAGCCAGCTTCACCCAACACTTGCCGATCGCCCGGACCACCTTGTCGGAGCCGAAGATCAACAAGCCGCTCGGTTTCGGCTTGGCCACATTCAGCCAAAGCGCCAGCGGTCGCGCCGCAGCATCGTGGTGCCATGGGGCTTTGCAGTATCACCGTGCCGATGATCAACGTGACTACCAGCAGCCCCGGGACAATGCCGGCCTGCAACGGGAACAGGATCGCCGGTAACGTGACCCGCCAATCAGCATGCCGGATTGCATCAGGCCCGGCTCGGCAGTCGTCGCAGCGCCTCAAGCCCCATCAGCCTGCTGATCAGAGCAGGCCCTCCTTCCGGCGTCCAGTCACCGACCCATCCGCTGCCTGGGCGATGCGGTGCCGCTGTGCTTGCTACAGCCGTCGATATTGCAGCGCCTCGGCCAGATGCTCGCGTTCCAGCAGGGCAGCACCGCCGTCAATGTCGGCAATCGTGCGCGCAACCCGCAACACGCGGTGATACGCACGGGCGGACAAGCCCAGCCGCTCCAATGCGGATTCGAACCAGCGCCGCTCGGCCGGACCCAATGCGCAGTCACGCTCCAGCTCCTGCTTGCTGATTTCAGCGTTTGGCCGGCCGGCCCGCATCAGCGCCTGCCGCCGCGCCTTCAGCACCCGCGCGCGCACTGTGGCCGAATCCTCGTCATGGGCGCCGGCTGGCCGGCCGAGATCGGCCAAGGGCACCGGTGGCACCTCCACGCACAGATCGATGCGGTCGAGCAGTGGCCCGGAAATGCGTGAACGATAGCGCTGGATCTGATCCGGCGTGCACTGGCAGCGCGGATCGCCGGCATGGCCGCACGGGCACGGATTCATTGCCGCCACCAGTTGGAATTGGGCAGGAAACGTCGACTGCCGTGCCGCCCGCGAAATCAGGATGTGGCCGGACTCCATCGGTTCGCGCAGCGCTTCCAGCACGTGCCGGCTGAACTCCGGCAATTCGTCCAGGAACAGCACGCCATTGTGCGCCAGCGATATTTCGCCGGGGCGTGGATACGAACCCCCACCGACCAGGGCGACCGCCGACGCGGTGTGATGGGGCGACCGGAATGGACGACGACGCCATTGCGCAAGATCGGTAGCCTGCCCGGCGACCGACAGGATCGCGCAGGTTTCCAGCGCCTCGGACTCCGACAGCGGTGGAAGGATGCCGGGCAGGCGTTCGGCCAACATGGTCTTGCCGGTGCCCGGCGGCCCCATCAACAACAGATGATGGCCGCCGACAGCGGTGATCTCGAGCGCGCGTCGCGCCTGCAGCTGACCACGCACATCGTGCAGATTCGGTCCGGCATGCGCACCACCATCGCTGGGTATGCCCACCGGCATCGACAGTTCATGTGCGCCACGCAGCCAGCCACAGACGTCGCCCAGCGTATCGGCCACCCTTACATCGACATCGGGAACCAGCGCGGCCTCGGCGGCATTCTCACGCGGCACCACCACCCTGCGCCCGCGCGCCCGTGCGCGCAGCAGTGCCGGCAGCACGCCGGACACGCCGCGCAGCGCGCCGGTCAGCGCCAGCTCACCGAGAAATTCGCAATCGTCCAGTTTGTCGCGTGGCACCTGGCCACTCGCGGCCAGAATGCCCAGTGCGATCGGCAAGTCGAAGCGGCCGCCGTCCTTGGGAAGCTCCGCCGGCGCGAGATTCACCGTGACCCGGCGACTGGGGTATTCAAAGGCCGTGCACTGGATTGCCACCCGTACCCGATCACGCGCCTCGCGCACCGCCGCCTCGGGCAGGCCGACGATATTCGTGCACGGCAAGCCACCGGACAGGTGAACCTCCACCACGACTTGCGGCGCGGCGATCCCTTCCTGGGCACGACTGAGGGTGACGGCGAGACTCATGCTGCCGAAAGTCGCTGACGGATGCCGGAGTCGCTGACCTGCACGAACATCGAGCGACTCCATCACTGTAGCCAATAACTAACCGCCCCCGACCGTTCTCGGGGTGAGGTGACGGGTCGGGGGCGGCTCCCGGGAGGTTGGATGTTGCTAGCTCCCGCGGGCAGCCACGACGGCCTCGAGTTCGGCCACGCGTTGCTCCAATTCGTCGACCTTGGCGCGGGTACGCGCCAGCACCTGAGACTGGACTTCGAATTCTTCGCGAGTGACCAGGTCGAGGCGGCGCAATCCCTGCGCCAAAACGTCATGGAAGTTGGCTCGCAAATCCTGTTGCACTTGTGCCAGTCCTGGCGGTACCAACGATACAAGTCGCAGGGCAATCTGGTCGATATCCTGCTTGTCCATCATGGACAGCGCCTCGAACTCGTCGACGATGATTCTAGGTGAGTGGAAACAAGGTGCGCCATCGGTGTACTCCGTCAGAATCTGTAGGGATTGTCCTACACGAGCGCCTGTGAGGCGACAACGCCCGGCGGTGCAGGCAGAATGTCGTTTCGCATCGCCGCCCGTGGATGCCGACCGACAAGGAGACACCATGAAACTGGTTGTGGCGATCATCAAGCCATTCAAGCTGGACGATGTACGCGAGGCGCTGGCCGAGGTCGGCGTGCAGGGCATCACGGTGACCGAGGTCAAGGGCTTCGGTCGCCAGAAGGGCCATACCGAGCTGTATCGCGGCGCCGAGTACGTGGTCGACTTCCTGCCCAAGATCAAGCTTGAGGTGGCGGTCGCCGACGACCAGCTGTTGCGCGTGCTGGAGGCGATCCAGCACTCGGCCCGCACCGGCAAGATCGGCGATGGCAAGATCTTCGTCAGCACCCTGGAGCAGGTGATCCGAATCCGCACCGGCGAGCTGGATCACGACGCGCTGTAAGAATCACGCGGCCCCATGTCGGTCTCGGCACGTGGTCTGATGTCACGCCGGTTTCGCTCGTTCAGGATGGTGCTGCAACGGGCAAACCGAGCTCCTCGATCATGGCCTGCCGCATGACGTGCTTCTGTACCTTGCCGGTGACCGTCATCGGGAACGCATCGACGAACCGCACATGGCGCGGCACCTTGAAGTACGCCAGATGGTGTCGGCAGTAGTCCTGAATCTCCGCATCGGTTGCAACGCATCCCTTGCGCAGCTGCACCCACGCACAGACCTGCTCACCCAACTTCGGATCGGGCACGCCGAACACCTGAACATCCTGGATCTTTGGGTGGGTGTAGAGAAATTCCTCAATTTCCCGCGGATAGACGTTCTCGCCGCCGCGGATAATCATGTCCTTGAGCCGACCGACGATGCTGCAGTAGCCGGCCTCGTCGATCACCCCCAGATCGCCGGTATGCATCCAGCCCGCTTCGTCGATCACCTCGCGGGTGCGCTGCGGGTCATCCCAATAGCCGAGCATCACCGAATAGCCGCGCGTGCAGATTTCGCCCGGCGTGCCGCGCGGCACGACCCGCCCCTGCACGTCGACCAGCTTCACTTCGACATGCGGATGAATGCATCCCACCGTGCCCACGCGGCGATCGAGCGGGTCGGAGGGTATGGTCTGGAAGCTGACCGGGCTGGTCTCGGTCATGCCGTAGGCGATCGTCACTTCATCCATGTGCATGTCACTGACCACCCGCCGCATGACCTCGATCGGGCATGGTGAGCCCGCCATGATGCCAGTGCGCAGGCTGCTCAGATCAAATCGCTGGAACTCGGGATGCTCCAGCTCGGCGATGAACATCGTCGGCACGCCGTGAAGCCCGGTGCAACGCTCCTCCGCCACTGTCTCGAGGGTGGCGAGTGCGTCAAATCCCCGGCCGGGAATCACCATGCAGGCACCATGAGTGACGCATGCCAGGTTGCCCAGCACCATGCCGAAACAGTGATAGAACGGTACCGGGATGCACAGTCGATCCTGCTCGGTGAGACGCATCGCCTCGCCGACGAAATAGCCGTTGTTGATGATGTTGTGATGGGTCAGCGTGGCGCCCTTGGGCGCGCCGGTGGTGCCCGAGGTGAACTGGATATTCACCGGGTCGTCCGGGGCCAGCGCGGCCTCGACCTGACGCAGTCGGGCCATCGCCGCGGCATCTGCCGCCAGATCGGACCAGCGTCGGGTGCCGGGCGCGGGTTCGTCGTCCAGTACGATCACCTCGCGCAGCGCCGGCAGCCTCGCCGCGCGCAGCTGGCCGGGGTCCGCGCCGGCCAGCTCGGGCGCAAGATCACCCAGGATCTCCAGGTAATGCGAGGTCTTGAACCGGCGCGGCAGCACCAGCGCGCGGCAACCGACATGGTTGAGCGCAAACTCCAGTTCGTGCGCGCGATAGGCCGGATTCATGTTCACCAGAATCAGTCCTGCCTTCGGCGCGGCGAACTGCAGCAGCGTCCACTCGGCGCAGTTCGGCGACCAGATACCGATGCGCTCGCCAGGTGCCAGCCCCAGCGCCAGCAGAGAGGCAGCAATGCGCTCGGCTTCGGCATGCAGGGTGCGGTAGTCCATCCGCACCCGCTGGTCGCGCACCACCAAAGCGGGCCGCCCGGGCCAGCGCGCGGCGACGCGGTCGAGCAGCTGGCCGATCGTCTCGTGAAGCAGCGGCGAGACACGCTCGCCCTGCACCTGACTCGGTTCTGGATCCATCGACTTGCTCCCGGGGCATGCTCGGCCCGTGGCCAAGGACGGCCGGGCCGCCAAGGGGTTGGCGGCGTTCGACCCGTGGCTGGGCGGGGCCTTACTCGCCACCTTGCTGACGCGCCTCCAGTCGCCGGTACAGCGTGCTGCGGCTGATCCCCAGCTGCCGCGCTGCGGCGGCCATGTTGCCGTGGCAGGCCGCCAGCGCCTGATCGATCGCATGCGCCTCCAGGTGCTGCAGGCTGCCGGCTTGCTCGCCGGCCTTTAGTGCCGTGGATGGCGGAGCCGGCAACCGCCGGCGCAGGCTGTCGGGCAGATCGTCGATGCCCAGCGTGGCGCCCACCGAGCCCAGGGCCATCAGGCTGCGCAGCACGCCCACCAGCTCGCGCACGTTGCCCGGCCACGATGACGCCGCCATGCAGGCGACCGCCTCGGCGGACAGGTGCATCGGAATTTGCTCCGCACCCAGCGCGGTCCACAGGCGGCGCACGGTGCCGGCAACGTCGCGGTGCTCACGCAGTGGCGGCAGGTGCAGCACCGACTGCGCCACGCGGTAGTAGAGGTCGGCGCGGAACTCGCCGCGCTCCGCCGCTTGCAGCAGGTTGCGATGCGTGGCGGCGACCACGCGTACGTCGATCGAATGCGCGTGACCGCCGCCAAGCGGCGTCACCTCGCGCTCCTGCAGCACGCGCAACAGACGGCTTTGCAGCGACAGTGGCATGTCGCCCAGTTCATCCAGGAACAGCACCCCGCCATGCGCCTCGCGCAGCAGGCCGGGTGCGCCTTCGCGTCGCGCGCCGGTAAAGGCACCGGGCAGGTGGCCGAACAGCTCCGACTCGATCAGCGATTCCGGCAGCGAGGCGCAGTTGACCGCCACGAACGGCGCCTGCGAGCGGACGCTGCGCCGATGCAACTCGCGCGCCACCACTTCCTTGCCGCTGCCGGTTTCGCCCTGCAGCAGCACGGTGATGTCGGCGTCGAGCAGCCTCACCTGACGGTCGATGGCCGCATCCTGCTCGCCATCGAACACGTTGCTGGGTGCGCGTAACGGACGTATCGCCTTGTGCACGGTGCGGGACGCGCGCACCGTGCTGGGTACCTCGATCCTGCGGCGGGGCGGATCGCGTCGCGCGTGCACCATGTCGCCGGTCTGGCAGCGCATGCTGGTGACGTTGCCCGGGGTCGGCAAGGCCGATGCAAACAGCTCGTCGTAGCGGCACTTGCCCAGCTCGCTCCAGTCGACGCCGAGCAGCCGCAGCGCATGGCGGTTGGCGGCCACCAGCCGGTGCCCCTCGAACACCAGCATGCCCTCGCGGGTGGTGCCCAGCAGTGCCGGGTCAGGCTGGATGCGCACGATGTCCGCGCCGTCGAAATCGCACTCGAACAGGCGATGCTCGATCTGTTCCACCGCCAGCTGCACCATGCCCAGCGCATGCAGGTGATGCACTGAGGCGTGGCCGGAGACGTCGAGCACGCCGGCCACCCGACCGTGCGGATCGAAGATCGGCGACGCCGAGCAGCTCAGTACGCGATGCCGTGCGTGGTAGTGCTCGCCACCGCGCACCTCGACCGCACGGCGCTCGACCAGCGCCGTGCCGATCGCATTGGTGCCGGTTGCCGCCTCGCTCCACGGCACACCGGGACGAAGCGACACCCGCGCGGCCTTGTCCAGAAAGTCGGCGTCGCCCAGCGCATCGAGGATGAACCCGTCCGGCGCGGTGAGCACCACGATGCTCCCGGCCTGGTTCGCGCTGGCATACAGCGCTTCCAGTTCCGGCCGGCACAGCCGCCGCAGCGCTTCATGCCTTTCCTGCATCTCACCCAGCGCATGGCGCTCCATCGGTGCATTGGTCGGGCGTGCGGTAGCCACCAAGCCGCTTTCGAGGCAGCGTCGCCACGACGCCAGGATGGTTTCCGGCACCAACCCGTGCGGGGTCGAGCCACTATCAAAAAAACGCCGACGAGCGGCTTCGATCGAGTCGGAAAGAACGGTCTGTCGCATGGGGTACCTCCGAGGTGTCGCAGTTTGCGACACCTGTTTCATCGAGTGTTCCGATACAAGACACAAGCGTGTCCAAAGCGCAACAGCGCGCCCGGAATGCTCACTGCTGCACTGCAGCGATATGTTTTTTTTTCCTATGACAGCGGCACTTTGCCCTATTGACACAGTGCAGCAATGGCCTGACGACGGATTCATCGGCACGGCTTCTGCTCCATGTAATCCACTTCCACCAGCCTCGGAGCACGCAGCCATGACCAAGCTCGAACAGCAGCATCTCGCCGTAAAGGTTCCCTTCAAGCAGCGCTACGACAATTTCATTGGCGGCCGGTGGGTTGCACCGAAGGCCGGGCGATATTTCGAAAACATCACGCCGATCACCGGCAAGGCGTTCTGCGAGATCGCCCGCTCCGACAAGGACGATGTCGAGGCCGCGCTGGACGCCGCCCACGCCGCCAGGGACGCCTGGGGCAAGACCTCCGCCGGCGATCGCGCGCGCATCCTCAACCTGATCGCCGACCGCATGGAGGAGAACCTTGAACTGCTCGCCCATGCCGAGACCTGGGACAACGGCAAGCCGATCCGCGAGACAATGGCCGCCGACGTGCCGCTGGCAATCGACCACTTCCGCTACTTCGCCGGTTGCATCCGCGCGCAGGAAGGTAGTCTGAGCCAGCTCGACAACGACACCGTCGCCTACCACTTCCACGAGCCGCTGGGCGTGGTCGGCCAGATCATTCCGTGGAACTTTCCATTGCTGATGGCCACCTGGAAGCTCGCGCCAGCACTGGCGGCGGGCAACTGCGTGGTGCTCAAGCCGGCCGAGCAGACCCCGGCCAGCATTCTGGTGTGGGCCGAGTTGATCGGTGACCTGCTTCCGCCGGGCGTGCTCAACATCGTCAACGGTTTCGGCCTGGAGGCCGGCAAGCCGCTGGCGTCGAGCCCGCGTATCGCCAAGATCGCCTTCACCGGTGAAACCACCACCGGTCGCCTGATCAGCCAGTACGCCAGCCAGAACCTGATCCCGGTGACACTGGAGCTCGGCGGCAAGTCACCGAACATCTTCTTCGACGACGTCGCCGCACAGGACGATGACTTCTTCGACAAGGCGCTGGAAGGCTTCACCATGTTCGCGCTGAACCAGGGCGAGGTCTGCACCTGCCCCAGCCGCGCATTGATCCAGGAGTCGATCTACGACAGATTCATGGAGCGTGCGATCAAGCGCGTTGAGGCCATCAAGCTGGGCAACCCGCTCGATTCGTCGACCATGCTCGGCGCGCAGTCCTCCAGCGAGCAGCTGGAGAAAATCCTGTCCTACATCGACATCGGCAAGCAGGAAGGCGCCAAGCTGCTGACCGGCGGCGCGCGCGCCGTGCACGGCGGCGATCTCAAGGACGGCTACTACGTGCAGCCGACCGTGTTCAAGGGCCACAACAAGATGCGCATCTTCCAGGAGGAGATCTTCGGCCCGGTGCTGTCGGTGACCACCTTCAAGGACGAGGCCGAGGCGCTGGAGATCGCCAACGACACGCTGTACGGCCTGGGCGCCGGCGTGTGGAGCCGCGATGCCAACCGCTGCTACCGCTTTGGCCGCGGCATTCAGGCCGGCCGCGTGTGGACCAACTGCTACCACGCCTACCCGGCGCACGCCGCGTTCGGTGGCTACAAGCAGTCCGGCATCGGTCGCGAGAACCACAAGATGATGCTCGACCACTACCAGCAGACCAAGAACCTGCTGGTCAGCTACTCGCCGAAGAAGCTCGGCTTCTTCTGAGACGTCAGTCGCGCAGGGATGGCCTCGAGGGCATCGCTGCGCGGCTGAGGTTCAGGCACGGATGCAGGACGGGCGCCTGGCGCGCCGGTCATTCCAGAGTGACATCACGGGGCCATGCCCCGCACGTGAATCGTTCGCAGCGATCGCGCAGGGGAGCGGCTTGCCCTTTTGTCCTGGTTGATCGCAGCCCAGCCATCCATTCCGACAATCACCGTGGCGTATCAATCGACGCCGGACGCAGCAAATCATCAGGGGGAGAGGGGCATGAAGAAATTCGCAGGAAGTCATGGCAAGCGACAGCGCCGACATGTGTCGCATGCGGGGATGTCAGTCGGCATCGCGCTGCTTGGTTTGGCCGTCTGTCCACTGACGGCCAGCGCTACCTCGTTCAGTGGCGACAACTGGAAGGTCGACATCAGCGGTTTCGTCAATGCCTTCTACACCACGGTGAGTTGCAACGGGGCGGCGGTGGGCGGGACGGCACTGGCCTCGCAGGGGCTGGGCTGCGGCGGCCAGCAGAACCGGACGACGATCGGCAACGGTCTGCTGCCGGATGCCCTGATCACCAAGTTCAGCACGCAGCAGGAAGGCATCGACATTGCCGCGCAGATGGGACTGATGGTGCACACGGCGACTTCCGACGGATTGTCGGCGAACAATGGCATCGACGTGCGTCAGGCGTTCTTCACGCTCGGCACACCCGGGTTTGGCACGGTCAAGCTCGGCCGTGATTACGGCATCTTTGGCTCCAATGCCATTCTCACCGACATGACACTGCTGGGGGTGGGTGCACCGGTCCAGGCGACCCAGCGCGGTCGCGTGGCGCTGGGCCATATCGGCGCGGGTTACAGCTATCTTGGCAACTACGGCCAGATCGTCTACACCACGCCCGGAAGTGGCGGTCTGAGCTTCACCGGTGGTGTGTTCAGCCCGGTGAATAACACCGGGGTCTACGACTCGCGTTCGGCACCGCAGGTGCAGGCGCAACTGTCCTACACGCAGGGTGGCGCGAAAGTCTGGATCGGCGCCAAGACGCAGCGCTTCTACGCGATGGCCGGCACCGGTGCACTGCCCTCCAGCTTCACCATGACCGCCGGGGAGATCGGTGCCTCGTACACGCTCGGCAAGTTCAGCCTGCTGGGCAACGTCCAGTCCGGACGCGGCGTCGGCATCCTCACTGATGGCGATCAAGGGGACGTCAAGGGCACCAACTACCTGCTGCAAGGCACGCTCGGGATCACCGAGAAGCTGAAGCTCGGCCTGAGCGGTGGTGTCAGCCGCAACCAGGACAACCTGGTCAGTACGGCCCATTTCAAGTCCAACAGCAACGTCACCGTCGGTGCCTACTACGCGCTGACCAAGAGCGTGACGCTGGACTTCGAGCTCAGCCAGACCCGCTCGAAGGATTTCGCCGGCAACACCGCTCGCATGAACGGCGCGGCCCTCGGCGGCATCCTGTTTTTCTGACCATCACAAGCGACCACCAGGGAGAATTCCATGAAACGTATTACCACGCTGCGCCAAACCAGCCTGTTTGTGGCGATGCTGGTCATCGCCGGCGGCGCACTTGCCGCCGATTACACCCCGGTAACCAATGCCCGTCTTGACGCTGCAGCGACAGACAACGGCTGGCTGATGTACCGCCGCGATTACGCCAGCACGGGCTACGCCCCCTTCAACAACATCAACACAGCCAACGTGACGGGGCTCAAGCAAGTCTGGGACTACAAGACCGGTTTCAACCAGGGACATGAGGCACCGCCGATCGTCAATGGCGACTACATGTTCATCACCACGCCGAAGGACGAACTGCTCGCGTTCCAGGCCAGCACCGGCAAGCTGCTGTGGAAATACCAGCAGGATCTCTCGCACGTCGGCCTGAAGACGGTCTGCTGCGACGTGGTCAATCGTGGCGTGGCCCTGTATGGCGACAATGTCTACATGGCCACGCTGGACAACTACGTGGTGGCGCTGGACGCGCGTACTGGCAAGACCGTCTGGAAAAAACAGCTGATTCCCGCTGACATCGGCTATGCCATGACGCTGGCCCCGCTGGTCGTCAAGGGCAAGGTGATCGTCGGCGAATCCGGTGGCGAGTACGGTGCCCGTGGTTTCATCGTGGCGCTCGATGCCAGGACCGGCAAGCAGGTATGGAAGCAATACACCGTGCCGTCGCCGGACCAGCCCGGCGGCAAGACCTGGCCCAAGGGTGCGTACAAGACGGGTGGCGGTGGCGCGTGGCTGACAGGAAGCTATGACACGGCCACGGACACGCTGTTCTGGGGTGTCGGCAACCCCGGTCCCTGGCTGGCCACGCTGCGTCCCGGCAACAACCTCTACACCGACTCGGTGATCGCGATGAATCCCGCCACCGGGAAGATCAAGTGGAGCTACCAGTACACCCCGAATGACACCTGGGATTACGACGGCGTCAATGAGACGGTACTGACCGACATCGATTACAAGGGCAAGTCCTACAAGGCCATCGTCAGCGCCAGCCGCAACGGCTGGTTCTATGCCATTGACCGCATCGACGGCAAGCTGATCTACGCCAGGAAATTTGCCACGGCCACTTCGGTCAGCGGATTCAAGGACGGCAAGCCGGTAACCGACCCGGCCATGCGGCCGACGGTCGACAAGCAGGTGTTCACCTGTCCCAGCTTCCTCGGTGGCAAGAACTGGTGGCCGATCTCGGTTGATCCGACGACTCACCTGGCCTATGTGCCGACCATGCATACCTGCATGACGATCAAGGGCACGACCGTGGGTTACAAGGCGGGACTTCCGTTCCTGGGCGAGAAGTTCAAGGTCGTCGCCGACCCCGCGTTCAAGAACATGTGGGGCGAGGTGCAGGCGATTGATGTCAATACCGGAGAGCAGGCGTGGAGCTTCCCGTCGGCCTTGCCGTGGAACGGCGGCATGGTCAGCACGGCAGGTGGCCTGGTGTTCTCCGGTAGCGCGGACGGCCATCTGTACGCATTCGATGCCAAGACCGGCAAGGTGCTGTGGAAGAGTGCACAGCTGAGCTCCGGCGTGGAAGGTGTGCCCAGTACCTGGAAGGTCAATGGCAAGCAGTACGTGGGTGTGTATGCGGGCTGGGGTGGTGCCACACCGATCTGGGGTGGCGACATGGCCAACGACCCGCGTGTTGTCAACATCCCGGTGGGCGGCCATCTGTACGTGTTTGCGTTGTAACGGGAGCTTCAATCATGAAGAGACTTCCCTTTCAAGCCAGTGGGCGAAGTATCT
>JAPHUU010000153.1 GCA_026193555.1 Rhodanobacter sp. | reverse complement strand
TTTCAAGCCATTCCTCACCCGGTCGAAGGGCTGCACTACGTGGATCGTTTCCATATTCGAGAAACCGGGACGGAGGAAGTTAAACGACCTTCAGACCCGGTCTGCGCCTACCCACGCCATATCGTCTAGCCGATGCAATCCGCGACTGTGCGTGTAGACACTGGGGCACTCCCGTCTCCGGCCCCTCACATGCCTCGCCAAGCTCGCCTGGAAATCCCCGGAGTGCCGCTCCATATCACCCAGCGCGGCGTCAATCGATGCGCAATCTTTCTGGATGACGACGACCGCCGCCACTATCTCCGTTTGCTGGGCGAGAGCGCCGCGAGCCACGACCTGCAGATTCACGCCTACGTACTGATGGGCAACCACGTGCACCTGCTCGTCAGTTCCGACGAACCGGGAAAAGTGTCGCTGGCCATGCGCCAACTCGGTCAGGCCTACGTCACCGGATTCAACCGACGCCATCGACGCACCGGAACGCTGTGGGAAGGTCGCTTCAAATCCTGTCTGGTCGATTCCGACTGCTACCTGCTCACCGCGTATCGGTATATCGAGCTCAACCCGGTTCGTGCCGCGATGGTCGAGAAGCCCGAACATCATCACTGGTCCAGCGTGCACGCCAATCTGGCACTTTGCGAGGACGCATTGGTGACTCCCCACACCTGCTTCCTCGACATCGGGGATACGCGTTTGCTGCGTGCCGAGGCGTACCGGGTGTGGCTAGAGCAAGGCGTCAGCGACGACGAGCTGATCGCCATTCGTCAGCACCTGCAACAGGAGCGTGCCTTTGGCAGCAAACGCTTTCAGGCCATGGCAGAAAAGACCCTGGGCCGCCCGGTGAGCGTGCGACGGCCCGGGCGGCCGAGCCGAGCCGAAGCCGAGCCCGAGGGCATTTAACTTCCTCCGTCCCAGTTTCCTGCTTACCCGGGCTGCACCGCGCTGACGAACCAGGTGCTCGAGGGCGCCCAGACGCCGTCGGAACGCAGGTAGGGTGCCAGGGTTTCCTCGAGTGCCGCGATCACCTCCTGCGTGCGGGCCGTGCCCTCGTCACCGGCAAGGCGGATGATCTCGCCCGCCGGTCCCAGTGCCATGGCGAACGCGACGGCATCGTCCAGGTCGCGGCCGATGCAGATATCGCAGTCGAAACGCTCGAAGGCGATGCGTTCGAACCCGGCCACGCGCAGCATGGCGCTGACCGTATCGGCACCGGCCATCGAGAACGGCCCGGGTCCGCAGTGCACCTGGCCTGATTCTTCGTGCGAGACCACCGGGACGATCTCCTTCACGCGCAGCTCCGCCTCGTGCAGCCAGGGGTTGTCCTCACGCTGCCGCCACACGATCTGGGTGAACGTGCCGCCCGGTTTGAGCGCCTTGCGGATGTTGCGCATGGCCGCACCCGGCAGGTCGAAGAACATGGTGCCGAAACGCGAAAAGGCATGGTCGTAGGGACCCTGCAAGTCGTCCCACTGCGCATCGCGAACCAGGAACTGCGCGTTGTCGACGCCGTGCTCGCGCGCATCCTGCTCGGCTGCGCGGATGAAGTTCTCGGCGCAGTCCACGCCGATGGCCGCACCGGAGGGGCCCACGCGTTGCGCGATGCGTTGCGTGCTGTCACCGAAGCCGCAGCCGATGTCGAGTACCCGCGCGCCTTGCGGGTACGGCAGTCGCTCCAGCGCCGCGTCGCTGTGTTGCGACAGGCCATCCACCAGCAGGTGCCGGAAGCGGACGAACTTGTCGAACAGAATCGTGTTCCAGGCTTCGATGATGTCGCTGTTGGGGATGTCCATCGCCGACCTCGCATCGGAAGGGTGGAGTGCCGTACTGCAGGCTTCGCGGAAGACGTTGGCACGCGTGGACGAAGCGAACGGGTGTCAGGGAGACTACGCTTTTTTGGAGTGCACGGCAGTAAAAGGGCAAGGTTCATTTTCCTGCAGCCAAGACGAGGCATGGAGCGCAGGACGTGGAGGCTTCGAATGGCAGCAGTGCCGTGATGCCGACGGCATGCTGAGCCGACTCATCTCAGCACACGCCACCATGGCCAGACAGCCACGACTTGATCTGCCCGGCATCCCGCAGCACGTCGTGCAGCGCGGCAACGACCGTCAGGCCTGCTTCGCTGCCGATGTGGATTACGGACAATACCTGCAGGAACTGCGCGAAGCCGCGCTCAAGCATGACTGCGCCGTCCATGCCTTCGTGCTGATGAGCCGCCATGTCCACCTGCTGGTAACGCCATCCGGCGCAGGCGCAATCTCCCGCATGATGCAAGCGGTCGGACGTCGCTGCGTCGGCAGTTTCAACGCGCGCCAAAGGTCAAATTTCCACTGCCTCCCCGGCAACGCCGGAGAGCGTCCCCAGCCGTGAGCGAGGGGCTCCGACCCTGAGGTTTCTGGACGAGTACACTGACCGTCCAGCAGTCCGACCCATCTGGCGCCACAACGGAGGGACAGCACCATGTTGACCATGATCGAGGGACTACCGGACCACGTGATCGGCATCCGGATCAACGACAAGCTGCGCGCGGAGGACTACGAGAGGCTGCTCATCCCGCTCGTCAACGAGAAGCTGGCAAATCACCCCAAGCTCGACCTGCTGTGCTGCATCGAAGGCGAATGGAAGGGCATGGAGGCCGGCGCGGTGTGGCAGGACCTGCGGCTGGGGCTGGGCAAGATCGGCCACTGGGCGCGCATGGCGATCGTCAGCGACATCAAGTGGCTGGAGAATGCCATCAAGCTGTTCGGGCTGTTTTCGCCCGGTGAGCTGCGGCACTTCGGCAGCGCCGAGTACGCGGCGGCCAGGGAGTGGGTGTGCGAGCGTGAGCGCGAGCGCATCCACATCGCGCTGGACGGCGATGCCGGCATCCTGGTGCTGGAGCCTGAGGCGGACAAGGCGCTGAGCGAAGACGATTTCGAGGCCGTCGGCAAGACGATCGGCGACTATCTCAAGGATCATGACCGGCTTCGCGGCATCTTGATCCACAGCCGGAAATTCCCCGGCTGGCAGAGCGTCGGCGCCCTGTTCGCCCACCTGAAATTCGTCAACGCCGTGCACGACAGGATCAGCAAGGTGGCCCTGGTCACCAACAGCCCGATGGGCACGTTCGCCAACCACGTGCTGGATCCGCTGATGCTGGCCAAGATCCGCAAATTCGATTACGACGAGCGCGACCAGGCCATGAGCTGGTTGCAAGACTGAGCGCCAACGTCAGCGCCCCTCCCCGTCGCCCCGGAAAACCGAGCTCGAAAAGTGCACCCTGCTTCCTGTTTGGGCGCGCTTTCGTCATTCCACGATGCAAGCAAGCGCATCGTCCAGTCGCTGCACCGTGCCGTCGACATCCTTGAGCTTGTCGAGACCGAACAGGCCGATCCGGAATGTCTTGAAGTCGTCGGGCTCGTCACAGGCCAGCGGGGTGCCGGCCGCAATTTGCAGGCCTTGTGCGGCAAACGCGCTGCCCTTGTGGATGGCGTCACTGTCGGTGTAGCTCACCACCACGCCGGGCGCCTGGAAGCCCTCGGCAGCGACGCTGGGCAGACCTCGGCGAGCCAGCACGGCGCGCACCTTCTGCCCGAGATCGCATTGCGCGTTGCGTGCATTTTCCAGACCCATACCCATGGTTTCGACCATGGCGTCGCGCAGCTGCACCAGCGCATCGGTGGGCAGGGTCGAGTGGTAGGAGAAACCACCGTCTTCATAGGCCGCCATGACGGCGCGCCATTTGGCCAGATCCAGCGTGAAGCTGGAGCTTTGCGTGGACTTCAGCCGTGCCTCCGCGGTCGCCGAAAGCATGACCATGGCGGCACACGGCGTCGAGCTCCAGGTTTTCTGCGGTGCGGACAGCAGGACGTCCACACCGATCCGCGGCATGTCGATCCACAGCGCACCGCTGGCGATGCAATCGAGTACGAACAGGCCACCGTGCGCGTGGACCGCGGCTGCCACGGCTTGCAGATAGTCATCCGGCAGCAGCATGCCGGACGAGGTTTCCACGTGTGCCGCGAATACCAGGTCAGGCTTGTCTACGGCAATACGGGCGACGACGTCATCAAGCGGCGGCGGCACAAACGGCGCCTGGTGTGCGGCGTGGGCCGGGCGGGCCTTGAGCACGGTCGTGTGTGCGGGAATCCCGGCGACCTCGAAAATCTGGCTCCAGCGGTAGCTGAACCATCCATTGCGAATGACCAACACGTTCTTGCCGTGCGCGAACTGACGCGCCACGGATTCCATGCCGGCCGTACCGCCGCCGGGCACCAGCGCGACGGCGTGGGCGTGGTAGACCGTCTTCAGATGATTCGACAAGTCGCGCATGACCTGCTGAAACCGTTGCGACATGTGATTGAGCGCGCGGTCGGTGAAGACCACCGAGTATTCCCGCAGACCGTTCGGATCGACACCAGAAGATGAGTCGGCTTGCATGGTTTTCGCCTTGTTTAAAAGGGGGCAGCTTCACTATCTGCTTCACGGCGGAATGCCAGACGGTGAAGGGCAAGCGACTGTCCCACCGCGGATGCGGCCCGACCGCAACGGAAAGCTACCACGGCTCGCCAGCCTCCAAACCGGGACGGAGGACGTCAAGCCAACCCGATTTAACTTCCTCCGTCCCCGTTTCGGAAAGTGAACCTGCCCCCTCTTTTCACAGGCATTGGCCCGAGGCATGATCCCGCTCACATCCCAGGGATCTCTGCAATTCATCCGTAGCTTTGCGCGCGCTAGCAGCTCGCGCTTCGCGTTGCGCCACTGTCATGCATTCCCTGGTGGGAAGGCGACTACCAGTGCGTAACGCGCGCGTGCAAACGATGCGGTTCTTGTCGTCCGCTCGGACGATGGAGTTGATCGTTTCCTGGGCATTAGCCAGCTCACGTTTCTGGTCACCGGTGAGGCCATTGGCGTCACTGCGGTTGCCCAGCAGCATTTCAATCTGCGCCTGCGCCGCAACAGCCCGATCCAGATCTGATGTCTTGATCGGGCCATATCCTCCGGAGCGTGCCAACGCGATGACATCGCGCGTCCGATCAAGGTATGCCTTCACATCGTCGATGCGTACCAGGCGAGGAGCGGCCGCGTGAGCGCCAGCCTGGCCGGAAGACGCCGGCGACGAGGAGGCAACGGGCACGAACAGGACGGATAGGAACAGCGCGACGGCAATACGGCTCGACATAGTCATGGTGATGGCTCCAGAAAATGGCGTACAGGGATCCTATTACACTCATTGCACCCGCGCAGCCCGAGGGCATCAGACCCAAACCGCGGTCAGAGCGCACATTCGCGCGTGCGCCGCCGGCAAGCTGAAAGCATCCGGTGAAAGGGGGGCCGATTCATTTTCCTGCAACCGAGCCCTTCGAAAAAATGAACCCGACCGGCTTTTTCTTGTTGTTCGAGTGACAGAAAATTAGACCGTCCGAGAATCCAGGGGTGGTCCAGCTTTCATCTGTAAAGTGCACTCTGACCCCAGTTTTGGACCCCAGTTTTGGAGCCGAAACCGAAACCGAGGGCATTTAACTTCCTCCGTCCCGGTTTCCACAGACCCCGTTTTGGGCATCATTTCACGTTGTCCGTCCCGCGAATGAAGGCCGCGACGTTGTCGTGCAGTTCGGCAAGCTTCGATGGCGTGACGTACACCATGTGGCCGGATTCGTAATAGCGGTATTCGATGTTCTTGCGCAGCGAGGCGGGAATCGGCAGATGCTCCAGTTCGAACTTGCCGGCGAAGAAGGGCGTGGAGATGTCGAAATAGCCGCCATTGACCATGACCCTGAGATCGGGATTCCGCTTCATCGCCGCGGCAAGATCCGGCAGCACATTGGGTAGCGCGATCAAGGGATGGGGTGCGCCGGGCGGCTGGTGCCTGTAGTCCCAGCTCTTGTAGACAGGAATGCCCGCCTTGAAGGTCTGGCCGGCGCCATATTTGAGCGTCTTGCGCGCATAGGTGTTCCACGCCGCGACATAGGCGGAGGAGATCGCAGCGTCCTGCGGATCGTATTTGGCGACTTTCGACAGCGGGTCGAGGGTCGGCCCGACGAAGCGCGTGTCGAGCGTCCCGGTGGTCTCGTCCTGGCCGCTCAATACCTCCTTCTGGAAGGCACCGTACTCGATGCGCAGACGTGTTTTCAGCAAGTAAGCAACCGGCAGGCCGGTGTAGGCGTGGAGCTTCTGGGCGACCGCCATGCGGTTCTTCGGATCCAGCTGATCGCCGAGCATCAGCGCATGGGCGTATTCGCCGATCGCGAAGTTTTCCACGTCGGCCAGGAATGGCTGCAGCTGCTCCGGGCGGTTGGCGAGCTTGTGGTGATACCAGGCTGTCGCGGCATAGCTGGGCAGGGACATGATGTACGGCTCGTCAATGCCCGGATTCAACTCCGGATCATCGGGCACGAGATCCCAATTCAAGATGTCCGAGAGCAGGATGACGCCGTTGAGGTCGATGTGCTCCTTCTGCAGCGCATAGGCGAGACCCGCGCCGCGCATGGTGCCGTAGCTTTCGCCAAAGACGTATTTCGGGGAATTCCAGCGGCCGTATTTGGTCAGGAACTCGCGAACGAAAATGGCAAAGGCGTGGATGTCCTGGTCGACGCCGTAAAACGACTTGGCCGCGTCCTTGCCCCCGATGCGGCTGAAGCCCGTGCCCGGCGCGTCGATGAACACCAGGTCCGAGGTATCAAGAAGGCTGTCGTTGTTGTTGACGACCGTGTAGGGTCCGGCCGGCGTGTGCTCGACGCCGTTGGTGACCACGCGCACCGGGCCGAACGCACCCATGTGCACCCAAATGCTCGAGGAGCCCGGTCCGCCGTTGAACAGGAAGGTCACCGGGCGGTTGGCGGCCTTTGCTCCCTTCTTGAAATAGGCCGTGTAGAACATCGAGGCGACGGCGGTCGGGTTGTCGTGGTCACCCTCCTTCGCGCCGGCCGACGCCGCGTCATCCCAGCCCTTGGCGTGCACGATGAGCGTGCCGGCGACGGCGCGATAATCGATGCGCTTGCCGGCGACCGTGACCGAACCGTCGGTGGTGACCGTGGCCGGCTTGAAATCCGGTGCCACAACTTTGGTGCCGGCCTGGTCCGCAGCCAGGGCGGATGACATGAAACATCCGCACACGGCCGCCAGGAGGAACAACTTCTTCGGGTCAATCACAGTACGCAATGGATAATCCTCGGGTTGCTTTTTTTGGTGCTTCAAGAGGTGCTGGCGTTTAAAGGGAACCCGGGGGCAGAGTCGGCTTTTCAAGAAAGTGCACTCTGACCCCGGTCGCTGAGCGGTCGCTACTGACCCCTATCGCCACCCCTATCGCCACCCCTATGGTGGTGTTGAATCTGATAGCGTTCGTCTTGGCTCAGGTGTGTGTAGCTCATGTGCAGTTCCACATGGCGGTGAAGCTGTACAGGCTACCGCACCTGCGCCGCTCTACCACTTGGGGTGGTGCACTTCAGCATTGAATTCGCCAGCCTGCGCAAGATTACCAAGAATCGTGGCTCCTTCCCGAGCGACGAGGCCTTGCTGAAACTGTTCTACCTGCCCTGCGCAACATCAGCAAGAAGTGGACGATACCGATCCGCGACTGGAAGGCCGCCTTGAACCGTTTTACGATCCAGTTCGACGAGTGACTTCCTCAGCGGTAACTCAAATCCTGTTTACACAAGATTCTGCACACCCTCACTTGGAGCGAAGATGAAATCGTCACACTTGCGCGCGACGATGCTCGCGATTTTACTGGTGGTGTCCGCGGGGGTTGTCGCCAACGCGGCGGTCTCGGCGCCGACCGAATTCCCGCCGGACGCCTTCCCGTCCACCTACCAGGCGCTGCCTGGGCAGACCACGCTGATCCAGCACGCGACAATCTACACGGGCACCGGCGAACGCATCGACGATGGCGCGGTAGTT
>JAPHUU010000096.1 GCA_026193555.1 Rhodanobacter sp. | reverse complement strand
GCCCGGACAGCATCGACCTCGCCGAGGATCGCGAGCGCTTCCAGCAGATGATCGTCAAGCTGGGTCTCATCCAGCCGCCGAACCGCACCGCCCGTAACGCCGACGAGGCGCTGGCGCTGGCGCGCGAGATCGGCTATCCGCTGGTGGTGCGTCCCAGCTACGTGCTCGGTGGCCGTGCGATGGAGGTGGTCTACGATGACGCCGATCTGGCGCGCTACATCCGCGATGCGGTGCAGGTTTCCAATGATTCACCGGTGCTTCTCGACCGTTTCCTTGATCACGCGGTCGAGGTCGACGTCGACATCATTGCCGACGCCGAAGGCAATGTGCTGATCGGCGGCATCATGGAACATATCGAGGAGGCCGGCGTGCATTCGGGCGACTCGTCCTGTTCGTTGCCGCCGTATTCGCTGACCGCCGAGGTGCAGGACGAGATGCGTCGCCAGGCTACCGTCATGGCACGGGAACTGAAGGTCATCGGGTTGATGAACACGCAGTTCGCGATCCAGGGCGATACCGTGTTCATCCTCGAGGTGAACCCTCGCGCCTCGCGCACGGTGCCGTTCGTCTCCAAGGCCACCGGCGTGCCGCTGGCAAAGATTGCCGCCCGGGCGATGGCGGGTCGGTCACTGGTGGAGCAGGGCGTGACCCGCGAGGTCATTCCGGCCTACTACTCGGTAAAGGAAGCGATCTTCCCGTTCCTGAAATTCCAGAACGTCGACCCGATTCTGGGGCCGGAGATGCGATCCACCGGCGAAGTGATGGGCGTCGGCCGCAGTTTCGGCGCCGCCTTCGCGCGCGGCCACGATGCGGCCGGCATCCGCACGCCGTCGAAGGGCAAGGTGTTCCTGTCGGTGCGCGATGCCGACAAGGATCGTCTGTTGCCGCTGGCCCGGGATGTGATCGTCCGTGGGTTCAGCCTGGTCGCCACGTCCGGCACAGCCAGCTATCTGTCCGGGCATGGCGTCGAATGCGAACGGATCAACAAGGTGATGGAGGGGCGACCGCATATCGTCGACCTGATCAAGAACGGCGAAATCGTCTACATTGTGAACACCACCGAGGGCAAGCAGGCGATCGCCGACTCGTTCTCGATCCGGCGCGAGGCTCTGCAACATCGCGTCACCTATTCCACCACCGTGGCGGGCGCCCGCGCGCTTGTTCATTCGCTGGATTTTCACAGCGGTGAGGAAGTACGCAGTCTGCAGGAATTGCACAAGGAGCTGAACGCATGAGCCGCCCCCCCATCACCAAGGCTGGCTCGGAGCGCTTGCGCGCCGAGCTGGAGCGTCTGAAATCCGTCGATCGCCCGCGCATCATCGCGGCGATTGCGGAGGCGCGGGCGCACGGCGATCTCAAGGAGAACGCCGAATATCATGCTGCACGCGAACAGCAGAGCTTTACCGAAGGCCGCATCGGCCAACTGGAGGCAGGGTTGTCGATGGCTGAGGTGATCGACGTCACCCGGCTCAATCCGGGCAATCGCGTGGTGTTCGGTGCGATTGTGGATCTGGAAGACGAGGACACGGGCGTGGCCGTGACCTATCAGATCGTCGGTGACCTGGAGGCTGACATCAAGCGGCAGCTGATCGCGGTCTCCTCGCCGATTGCGCGGGCGTTGATCGGCAAGAGCTCCGGTGACAGCCTCGAGTTCACGGCGCCCAACGGCGTCAAGCATTACGAGATCACGGGTGTCCGTTACGGTTGATGCGCGCGAGCCGCATCCGGAATTTCGCTACCTGCATGGCGTGAAAAAAAAGACCGCTTGCGCGGCCTTTTTTTTGCATCGCTGCAGCGCGAATCAGCGCTGACGAGCCTTGAAACGGGGGTTGCTCTTGCAGATCACGAACACCTTGCCGCGACGACGCACAATCTTGCAGTCACGGTGCCGCGCCTTGGCGGACTTCAAAGAGTTAAGCACCTTCACGGCGAGCTCCTGACACTAAACGAGAATATGAGCCCGCTAGTGTAGCCAGTTGCAGGATCCTTCACAAGCCTGAGGTAACTGCAGATACGGCTACGGTGGAAAGGAACTGCTGCAGTGCCGGGGCATGGTCGTTTTCCCGGCTGGCTACCGCCAGCAGCAAATACGCATCGGGGTCGTCCAGCGGCACGTAGTTCACTCCGCTCAGGCGTACAGCGCGCAGGCTGGCCGGCACCAGTGCCATGCCAAGGCCTGCGGCGACCAGTGCCAGCAGACCAGTGATCTGTTGTGCGTTTTGACTGATCAGCGGCTGGAAGCCGGCATCGCCCGCCAACTTGACGAGTCGGTCGTACAGTGTGGCGGCCAGTTCACGCGGTTGGGAGACAAATGCGTCGCGTGCGACTTCGGCAAGGCGCAGGCTGCTTCTGCCGGAAAGCGGGTGGCCGGTGGGGATGGCCAGCAGCAGGGGTTCGCGATCGATCACGGTGATGCGCAAGCGGCGTGCATCCTTTGTATGAGCCGGCTGACTGCGGACAAAGCCGACATCGATCTGATCCGCCAGCAGCGCGGCAAACTGCGGTTCGGTATACATCTCGCGCAGGTGCAGCCCGACATTCGGGGCGATCTGTCCATAGCGCAACAGGGCTTGTGGCAGCGAGGGGTGAAACGAAACCGACACCGTGTACGCCATGCGCAGTTGCCCGCTGTAACCGGCGGCGGCGGCGGCCACGTGACTGCGTGCTTCATCGGCCTTGGCCAGGATCTGCCTGGCCTGCTCGAGGAACACCCGTCCCGGCTCGGTCAGTGCCACATGGCGCTTGGTGCGCTCAAGCAGGCGCACCCCGAGATCAAGCTCAAGTGCCTGTATCTGCTGTGAAAGTGGTGGCTGAGACAGATGCAGGCGTATCGCCGCGCGAGTGAAGCTCAGTTCCTCGGCGACCGCAACGAAGTAGCGCAACTGGCGCAAGTCAAACATATATGGAAATCAAATTAATCACGGCATAAATATATATTAGATACTTTATGACATCGATCATAATATAGCGAAAGTCCCGCCACCGCTCCCCTTGGTGGCAGTGACCCGCGCCCTGCGGCGACGCTAAATACGATGTCTGGCTCATCCCCCCCCTGAGCCCACATTGATGCGTCTCACCCGCAGGGCGCTTCTATTTCCGGGCTGGCCTCAGGGGCCTCCCCGCTTGCCCCGCATGCGCGGCGAGGCGGCGCGTCTAGATCACGCTGGCGAGCCGAGTGCCCTGGGCGATCGCCCGCTTGGCATCAAGCTCCGCCGCGACATCGGCTCCGCCGATCACGTGTACCTTCATGCCGAGTGCAATCAGTTGGTCGGCCAATTGGCGATTCGGTTCCTGGCCGGCGCAAATCACTACGTGGTCCGCAGGAAGAATCTGCGGCGTGCCATCTACCGTGATGTGCAGGCCCTCGTTGTCGAATCGCTGGTACGCAACATTGCCGAGCATGATGGCGCGCTTGGCCTTGAGCGTGGCCCGATGGACCCAGCCAGTGGTCTTGTTGAGTCGCGCGCCGGGGCGTCCGGCGCTGCGTTGCAGCAACCACACCTGCCGTGCCGGGGATTCGGGCACTGGCGGCTGCAGGCCACCACGCTGCGCGAGCTGCATGTCGACGCCCCACTCTTGGGCCCAGCGTGCGATATCGGTGGCGGGCGAGGGCACCCGCTCGACCAGATACTCCGCCACATCGAAGCCGATGCCGCCGGCGCCGATGATCGCCACCCGCGGGCCGACCGGATGGTGATCGGCGAGCAGGTCAAGGTAATTCAACACTCGTGGATCGTCGCTGCCGGGAAAGCTCACCGTGCGTGGAGTGATCCCGGTGGCGATCACCACTTCGTCATAGCCGGCGGTTTGCAGTGATGCGGCATCCGCCGTGTGGCCAAGCCGCACATCGACCCCGGTGTCGCTCAGCCGATGCTGGAAGTAGCGCAGGGTTTCGGAGAATTCCTCCTTGCCGGGAATCTGTTTCGCATAGTTGAACTGACCGCCGATTTCGGTGGCACGGTCGAGCAATGTCACCTTGTGACCGCGTTCACCCAAGGCACTGGCGCAGGCCATGCCGGCGGGCCCGGCACCGACGACGGCGATATTCTTTCGCACGGCGGCCGGCTCGATCTTCAGTTCGGTCTCGTGGCACGCACGAGGATTGACCAGACAACTTGCCCGGCGATTCTGGAAGACATGATCCAGACAGGCCTGATTGCAGGCGATGCAGGTATTGATGCGGTCGCTGCGACCCTCCCGGGCCTTGTTCGCCCATGCCGGATCGGCCAGCAGTGGGCGAGCCATCGAGACCATGTCGGCAGCGCCGCGAGCGAGGATATCCTCGGCCACGTCCGGCATGTTGATGCGGTTGGTGGTGATCAGCGGAATGGACACTTCGCCCTTGAGCCTGTGGGTAACCCATGCGAAGCCCGCGCGCGGCACGCTGGTGACGATCGTGGGTACCCGTGCCTCGTGCCAGCCGATGCCGGTGTTGATGATGCTGGCGCCAGCAGCCTCGATCGCCTTGGCCAGGGTCACGATCTCGCTCCAGTCCTGGCCACCCTCGACCAGATCCAGCATCGACAAGCGGTAGATGATGATGAAGTCGCGACCGACCGCCTCGCGCGTGCGGCGGACGATCTCGATCGGCAGCCGCATCCGGCGCTCGGCATCGCCACCCCAGCCGTCGTTGCGCTGGTTGGTGCGTGCGGCGATGAACTGGTTGATCAGATAGCCTTCCGACCCCATCACCTCGACGCCGTCATATCCGGATTCCTGCGCCAGCTTCGCGCAGCGCACGAAGTCACGAATCGTCCGTTCCACGCCGCGCGACGACAGTGCGCGGGGCGTGAAGGGGGTGATCGGTGACTTGATCTTCGACGGTGCCACCGACAAGGGGTGATAGCCGTAGCGTCCGGCATGCAGGATCTGCAGGCAGATGCGCCCGCCTTCAGCATGTACGGCGCGGGTCAGTTTGCGATGGCGCGGCTTGTGCCAGGGTAACGTCAGCCGTCCGCCGAAGGGTTTCAACCAGCCCTGGATGCTGGGCGCGATGCCGCCGGTGACCATCAGCCCGACGCCGCCGCGCGCCCGTTCGGCGAAATAAGCCGCCAGCTTGTCGTAGTCGCTGGCCTTGTCCTCCAGCCCGGTGTGCATCGAGCCCATCAGGATCCGATTGGGCAGCGTGATGTGGCCCAGATCGAGCGGGGCGAAGAGGTTTGGATAGTTCATGCGGCCTGCACTGACTCAAACGGTCGTATGAATGTGCCGGTGTTTGGTGTCCGATTGCAAGTGCGCTGCAGGAAATCGGCGCGGGTGGCGATGATCCGGGGCGCGTTTCAGGCCAGCAGCTGATGCACCAAGGCTATGTACCGGCGCATCGCCTCGTCCGCGGTGATGCCACTCAGTTGGGCCCAAGCCTCATGCTTGGGGGTTCCGACAAAGTCGAAGAAGCCGGGCTGGACGCGGCTGAGGTCACCTTCGGAGCCTTGCTTGTACAGCGCGTACAACTTGAGCAAGGTGTCGTTGTCGGGGCGGGTATGCAGCTGCTGCACGTCCTTGGCGGCTTGTTCGAACTCGCGGCGAAGGTCGTCGGTCATGGGGGGCGGGGGATTCTGTCATGCACAAGAGACGGGCTGGATAGCACGCGTCCCGGGCAGGGTCAACGCGTTAAACTGCCGGGCCGTGTCCGCACTTGCCAGGAGTTGCCATGAGTCATGCTTCGAACGTTCCCGTACTTGCCATCGACGGGCCATCCGGGTCGGGCAAGGGCACCATCAGTGCGCTGGTGGCCGAACGTCTGGGCTGGAGGCTGCTGGATTCGGGGGCGCTCTACCGCGCCGTTGGCTATGCCGCCGGCATGGCCGGACTGGATCTCTCGGACATGGACGCCATGGCCCGATGCGCGCAAACGACGAAAATCCAGTTTCGCGCTGCCGCTGACGGCGGCCCGACCCGGGTGATCGTCAATGGTCACGACGCCACCGACGAGTTGCGCACCGAGACCGCCGGTGCAGCGGCGTCGGCGATAGCTTCCATGCCGCCCGTGCGTGAAGCGCTGGTGGCCTTGCAGCTGGGTTTTCGCAAGATGCCGGGGCTGGTGGCCGACGGGCGGGACATGGGCACGGTCATCTTCCCGGATGCCCCGTACAAGGTGTTCCTCACCGCGAGTGCCGCCGAGCGTGCGAAAAGACGCTATAAGCAGTTGAAGGAAAAGGGACTCAACGTTACACTTGGCGGCCTTCAGCGCGAAATTGAAGCACGTGACAGCCGCGATGCATCGCGTGCGGTTGCGCCGCTCAAGCCCGCCGCGGACGCTGTGCAGGTGGATACCACCGGCATGAGCATCGACGACGTGGTCGCGAAAGTACTCGCCGTCGTGCAGCCCTGAATCGGGTTGCGCGGCGGTTTCTGCGCCCCTGCTGCGGCAGGGGATTTTGGCCAACGGTGGCGACAGGGGTTCCGCGTGAGCCTTGTGAAGACACCCTCAACCGGTGGATCGGAAGATCCTTTGCGCAAACCAACAAGGCGCAATGGACAACGGTCTTTTCCCACTATGGAATCAACATGACTGAAAGTTTTGCCGAACTGTTTGAACAGAGCCAACAGGCTATCTCCAAGCTGAAGCCCGGCGCCATCGTCACCGGTATCGTTGTGGAAATCCGCAATGACGTCGTCGTGATCAATGCCGGCCTGAAGAGCGAAGGCATCGTCCCGATCGAGCAGTTCAAGGACGAGCAGGGCGTGCTGGAGGTGCAGGTAGGCGACGAGGTGAAGGTAGCCCTCGAAGCTTTGGAAGACGGTTTCGGCGAGACCAAGCTGTCGCGCGAGAAGGCCAAGCGCTCGATGGTGTGGGACGACCTGGAGCAGGCGTTCGACAAGGAAGAAACCATCGTCGGCATGATTTCCGGCAAGGTCAAGGGCGGTTTCACCGTCGACATCAAGGATGTCCGCGCGTTCCTGCCGGGCTCGCTGGTCGATGTGCGTCCGGTGCGTGACCCGGTTTACCTCGAGGGCAAGGAACTCGAGTTCAAGATCATCAAGCTCGACCGCAAGCGCAACAATGTGGTGGTCAGCCGCCGCGCTGTCGTCGAGACCGAGTTCTCCGAGGAGCGCGAGAAGCTGCTGGAGCGCCTGACCGAGGGTGCCGTCGTCAAGGGTGTGGTGAAGAACCTCACCGATTACGGCGCATTCGTGGATCTGGGCGGCATCGACGGCCTGCTGCACATCACCGACATGGCGTGGAAGCGTGTGCGTCATCCGTCCGAAGTGGTCAACGTCGGCGACGAGCTGGACGTGCGCGTGCTGAAGTACGACAAGGAGCGCAACCGCGTTTCGCTGGGCCTGAAGCAGCTGGGCGACGACCCGTGGGTCGCCATTGCCCGCCGCTACCCGGTCGGCAGCCGCCTGTTCGGCAAGGTTTCCAACGTCACCGATTACGGCTGCTTCGTCGAGATCGAGCCGGGCGTCGAAGGCCTGGTGCACGTTTCCGAGATGGACTGGACCAACAAGAACGTCAATCCGGCCAAGGTGGTTCAGGTCGGTGACGAGACCGAAGTCACCGTGCTGGACGTCGACGAGGAGCGTCGCCGCATCTCGCTGGGCATCAAGCAGACTCGCTCGAACCCGTGGGAAGCCTTCGCAGCGATGCACAAGAAGGGCGACAAGGTGTCCGGTCAGATCAAGTCGATCACCGACTTCGGCGTCTTCATCGGCCTGGACGGCGGCATCGACGGTCTGGTGCACCTGTCCGATATTTCCTGGCAGGTGTCCGGCGAAGACCTCGTGCGCAACTTCAAGAAGGGCGACGAGATCGAGGCCGTGGTGCTGGCGGTGGATCCGGAGCGCGAGCGCATCTCGCTCGGCATCAAGCAGATGGAGCAGGATCCGTTCGGTCAGTTCATGGCCGCCAATCCGCGCGGTGCCATCGTTAACGGTACGGTCAAGGAAGTCGATGCCAAGGGTGCGGTGATCGATCTGGGCGAAGGCGTCGAGGGCTACCTGCGTGCGAACGACATCGCCAAGGAGCGCATCGAGGATGCCACGCTGCATCTGAAGGTGGGCGACAGTGTCGAGGCCAAGTTCACCGGCATGGATCGCAAGGGTCGCCAGCTGGCGCTCTCGATCCGC
Organism: Rhodanobacter sp.; assembly: GCA_026193555.1. Classification (GTDB taxonomy): domain Bacteria; phylum Pseudomonadota; class Gammaproteobacteria; order Xanthomonadales; family Rhodanobacteraceae; genus Rhodanobacter. Next base: position 635 of record JAPHUU010000096.1, on the reverse strand, counting down.
GCGAAGGACGAGGAGGATGTGCCGGAGGTTGTCGCCGATTACGCGTCGGCATCCACGGGCACCACCAAGCTTGGTGCGTTGCTCAAGGAACAGTTCGACAAGGCCGACTGAGGCTTGTGGAAGTCTGATACGGGGCGGCTTGTCGCCGCCCCGTTGTTTCATGTCGCGGACATTGGGGCCCATGACAAAATCCGAATTGATCGAGGCGCTGGCCAGGCGCCAGACGCACTTGGCGTTTTCTGATGTCGAGATGGCAGTCAAAAGCGTCATTGAACAGATGAGCCATGCGCTGGCTCACGGTGAGCGTATCGAAGTGCGTGGCTTCGGCAGTTTCGCGCTGCATTACCGACCGCCGCGCATGGGTCGCAATCCCAAGACGGGCGAGGCGGTGGCGCTGCCCGGCAAGCACGTTCCGCACTTCAAACCCGGCAAGGAATTGCGCGAGCGCGTAAATCTGGAACAGGCGGAAGCCTGAGCCGGAACACAAAGTCAACTGAGGCAGGCAGCGCGAGCTGACCCTGCCTTTTTTTTGGTGTGCCCGGCAGGGCGCACCTGCTTGGAGGTGAAAGTCCTCTATCCACCCGGCAAGGGGAAGGATTAGCGGAAGGCAAGGGCATCTCAGGTGACTGGGTGTC
>JAPHUU010000107.1 GCA_026193555.1 Rhodanobacter sp. | reverse complement strand
TCGCCGGCGGTGAGGTCGATCGCCAGATACATGCCACCCATGAAGATGGTGATCACGAAGAAGTAGGGCAGCATCGCGAACATCAGTACCGCCCGCGACTGCGGCGTGGCCTGGTCGCGCCGCGCCACCTGCAGCGGCCATGCGGTGCTCGGCGACAACCCGCGCGCGACCAGCCGCATCGCGCCCTGCTGACGGGCGTAACTTTCCACCAGCCGGGTCACCCGTTGCACCGCGGTATTCGCGTCGCGCCGGGATGAGTCGTAGATCAACTCGACCTGCACCGGCTGACCCTTGCGCCAGGCCTTGCCGTAGTCCGCGGCGATGCGCAGCACCACGTCGGCGTCCTGGTTGCGCACGGCCTTTTCCGGATCGGCGAGCGGCGCTCCCGGCACGATCCCGCCGGCCTTCAGCGCATCGAGCAGGTTCGGCGCGTATTCGGCTCCGATCACCGGCACCGGCAGCGGCTTCTCGGCCTTGTCCAGCTCGCGGCTGAGGGTGACGTTGAGCAGCAGCACCAGCAGCAACGGCCCCAGCAGCGGACCGGTCAGGAAGGCGCTGGTCAGGGTGCGGCGGTCACGCAGGTTCTCGCGCACCTCCTTCAGGAAGACGGTGACAAAGGTCCGTCCGCGGCGGCTTGTCGCGCTGGTGGCGCTCATGCGGCCAGGCCCTCGTCGCTGCCGATGATCTTCACGAACGCATCCTCGAGGTTGGCTTCGCCGGTCTGTGCGCGCAAAGCATCGGGCGGCGCGTCGGCGACGACCCGGCCATGGGCGATCACCACGATGCGGTCACACAGCGCCGCCACCTCCTGCATGATGTGGCTGGAGAACAACACGCAGCGCCCTTCGGCTTTCAGCCGGGCCATGAACTGGCGCAGCGCGCGCGTCGCCATCACGTCGAGTCCGTTGGTCGGCTCGTCGAGGATCACGTTGCGCGGATCGTGCACCAGCGCGCGGGCGATCGCCGTCTTCACGCGCTGGCCCTGGGAGAAACCCTCGGTACGGCGATCGCCGATGTCGTCCATCCCCAGCGCGGCGATCAGCGCCTCGCGGCGGTTCGCCAGCAGATCCTCGGACAGGCCGTGCAGTCGCCCGAAGTAATCGATGTTCTCGCGCGCACTGAGTCGCTTGTACAGACCCCGCGCATCCGGCAGCACGCCGAGCAGGCGGCGTACGGCGAGCGGATCCCGGGCGGCGTCGATGCCATCGACCAGCACCTGGCCGCGATCAGGTGTCATCAGCGTGTAGAGCATGCGCAGGGTGGTGGTCTTGCCGGCGCCGTTGGGACCGAGCAGGCCGGTGATTTCGCCGTCACGGGCGGTGAAGCTGACCCCATCCACTGCCTTCACCGTGCCGAATGCCTTGTGCAGGTCGCGTACCTCGATCATGGCGTGGCTCCGTTGAAGTCGATGAAGATCGGCGTGGGCTGCAGGCGGTCGAGACAGCTCGCATCCAGCGTCCGCGGATCGAGATGTTCGATGAAGTGTGCGATCAACTGCGGCGCACAACCGGTCGCCATCACGGCGTGACCCTGCCCCTTGAGCACCAGCACGCGTGCGTCCGGCAAGCCCCTGGCGACGTCTTCGGCATAGCGCGGGGGCGTTACCGGATCGTACTGCCCGGCCAGCAACAGCACCGGCTTGCCGGTTTTCAGCGGCTGATGGAAGTCCGCCGGGCGGCTGCCCTTCGGCCATACCTGGCAGACCGCCCTGAGCCCGTCGACCATCCGCGTGCCCAGAATGCTGTTGGCGTCCTGCGGACGGCTCGCCAGCAGGTCGGCATCCTCGCTGCATATCACCGAGTACTGCATGCCGCTGCCCGCCAGGTCCGCCAGGTCCCCGGACAGGATCTTGGCCTGACCCAGCAACGGGCCGACATCGCCATGCGCCGCCGCGTCGATCGACAGCGGCAGCAAGGCGGCAGTGGCCGGGGCATAGGCGAACATCCGCACCACGCTGGCCAGCGCATTCTCGTTCAGTACCCGCTTGACCGTCTGGTACGTCTGCGGGTCGCGGAAACTGACCCGGTGCGGATTGGCGCGCAAGGCATCGCGCAACTGGTACAGCGTCTGGTTCGGATCGCCGAAGTGCTGCCTGCAGGCCGGCTGGGCCGTGCAACGGGCGAACTGGGCCTTAAGTGCCTGTTCGAGGTTGCGCGAGAAATCCTCGCCCAGCACCAGCGGATTGGGTACCACGCTGTCCAGCACCATGCTGCGTACCGCGTCCGGGTAGCGCCTGAGGTAT
>JAPHUU010000361.1 GCA_026193555.1 Rhodanobacter sp. | reverse complement strand
CATGTCTTGTCGTCAACGCAGTTATCGGGAAATTCATGGCGGACCAGATCAAAGTAGAGGCTCTCACGGTAGCTGTCCTTTGCCGCCGGCTCTCCCCATGCCGCTCGCAATGCAGCCAATATCTTGACTCGTGGTGACAGCGCAGCGGCCAGCGTTACGCAAGAGTTCTTCAGTAGATGATTCATCCGCACGGATCAATTCCTTTGCCAGTGGCATAGCCGTAGATCAACAACGAGAGTAACAGCGCCGGATGATAGGCCTCGTTGCCACGACCCGTATAAGCGCGATTGAGTTCCCCTCGACCAAATCCAACATTTGCCGCGCCAAGTGCGACTCGGGTTCTACCCCGCTTTCGCGAACTGTTGAGTAAAGACTGCAAAGGCCTGGCCTTCGGCGGCAGATTCAGCTCGCCGCGACCGGCAGCTATGGGTCGAAAGCGGACTTTCTCTGCATGCCGGCAAGAGGGCTGGATGGCAACGCGTTTGCCGCAAACTATCGCCCAACGCCGCAACACCGAGCGCTATTATTCAGTTCGTTGATCGTGTCTTGGCGGTTCCCTGATCAATTCATATCTGTACACGCCGTTTTGACGTGCCGTTTTCCCGATTCGGTTATCATGTGGCGCTTGACCCACTGCCAATAAGGATCTCCATGGCCATTAATCTTGAAACGTTGTCCCCCGCCGAACTCCAGGCGCTTATCGCCAATGCTCAATCACAGATGCAGGCCGCGCACGTCAATCACGTCAACGAGGTTCGGGCAAAAATCGACACCTTGCTGAAAAAAGGTGGACTGACCCTGGCAGACGTGTATCCGACGCGTGGCGGCAAAGGCGCCAAGGGGCCAAAGTCGGTCGTCGCCCCGAAGTATCGCAACCCCGAGAATGCTACCCAGACTTGGGCAGGTCGTGGCAAGCGACCGACATGGTTTGTGGAGGCCTTGAAGAAGCGCGGCGTCACGGCCGAAAGCCTCTTGATCGATGGCACACCAAAAGCGGCCCCGGCAAAGGCCGTCAAGAAAACCACCGCCAAGAAAGCTGCCGCCAGGAAAGGCACAAAGACCTCAGCCAGAAAAAAGGCTTGAGACACAAGCCAACCAGGCCTCGGGCGCTGGCGGAAACCTGCGCCCGAGGCCTGGCTGGCCTCGGCCCTTCACACAACACCCTTCCCCGTCAGCGCTTGCCACGCCCCGCATGCCGCCCGGCCAATACCCCGGCGACATCGCCCAACGACAGTCCCCGCGCGCGCAGCGCCACGGTGAGATGGAAGATCAGGTCGGCCGCCTCACCCAGCAGCTCGGCATCGTCCTGCGCCACCGCCGCCAGTGCCGTTTCCACGCCCTCCTCGCCGACTTTCTGCGCCATGCGGCGAATACCGCCTTCGAACAGCGCGGTGGTGTAGCTGCCCGCGGGACGTTCGGCGTGGCGATCGGCGACCAGCGCGTCCAGCTCGGCCAGGAAGCCCAGCGGCGGGCGCACCTCGGCGCTTGAGCCGAAGCAGCTGGAGGTACCGTTGTGGCAGGTCGGCCCCAACGGTTCGGCCTGCAGCAGCAGCGTGTCGGCGTCGCAGTCAATGCGGATCGACTTGAGGCGCAGCACATGGCCGGAGCTTTCGCCCTTGGTCCACAACCGCTGCTTGCTGCGGCTGAAGAAAGTGACCTGTTCGCTGCGTTGGGTTTCGGCCAGCGCCTCGACATTCATGTAGCCGAGCATCAACACTTCGCCGCTCTGCCAGTGCTGCACGATGGCCGGCAGCAGTCCGTCGCCCTTGGCCCAGTCCAGGCGACTCAGATCGGCATTGGTGGATTCGCTCATCGTTGGATTTCCCTGAAGCTCAAAGTCGAACCACCACGCCCTGCTCGCGCAGATGGCGCTTCAGCTCGGGAATGGCGATATCACCGGAATGAAAGACGCTGGCCGCCAGCGCGCCGTCGACATCGGCCTGCCCAAACGCGTCGAGGAAGTGCGCCATCGCGCCGGCGCCACCGGAGGCGATCAGCGGCACGTGACAGATGGCGCGGGCGGCCGCCAGCTGCTCCAGGTCGTAGCCGGCACGCACGCCGTCGCTGCCCATGCAGTTGAGGACGATCTCGCCGGCGCCGCGCCCCTGCGCTTCGACGATCCAATCCAGCGTCCGTCGCGCCAGCGCCTGGGTTTTCGACGGATCGCCGGTGTACTGGCGTACGCGCCACTCGCCATCCGCGTCGCGCAGCGAATCGATGCCCACCACCACGCACTGGACGCCAAACGCGGCCGCCAGCTCGTCGATCAGCGGCGGCCGCTCCAGGGCCGGCGAGTTGACCGAGATCTTGTCCGCGCCGGCATGCAGCACCGCGCGTGCCTCGGCCACCGTGCGGATGCCGCCGGCCACGCAGAACGGAATGTCGATCACTCGCGCCACACGCTCGACCCAGCCGCGATCGACGCTGCGTCTCTCGGGGCTCGCGGTGATGTCGTAGAACACCAGCTCGTCGGCGCCCTCGTCGCGGTAGCGCAACGCCAGCTCCACGATCTCGCCCATCACCACGTGATCGCGAAAGCGCACGCCCTTGACCACCTTGCCGTCGCGCACGTCCAGGCAGGGGATGATGCGACGGCTCAGCATGCCAATGCTTCCTCGAGAGTGAAACGCGCTTCGAGCAGGGCACGCCCAAGGATCACCCCGCGCGCGCCGGCGTCGCGCGCCGCCCGGATGTCGGCAATCGAACGCACGCCACCGGAGGCCTGCACCGCCAGTTGCGGCGCGCGGTCGACCAGGTGCCGATACAGCTCCAGATTGAAGCCGGCCAGCATGCCGTCGCGCTCGATGTCGGTGCACAGCAGATGACGGGCACCGCGCTCGGCATACCACGGCGCCAGCTCGTCGAGCGTGCGCGTCTCCATTTCGGTCCAGCCGGCGCTGGGCAGGGCCCACCGACCATCGACGCGCCGCGTATCGAGCGCGAGGGTGATTTTTTCGCTGCCGAAGGTCTCCAGCCATCCGGCCACGAGCGCGGGATCGCGGATCGCCACGCTGCCCAGCACGACGCGCTGCACACCGACATCGAACAGGCGCCGCAGATCGTCCTCGTGGCGCACGCCGCCACCGGACTGGATCTGCATCCCGTCGTCCGCAATGGACTTGATCACCGCCAGATTGTCCAGGCTGCCGGATCGTGCGCCATCCAGATCCACCAGATGCAGCCAGCGCGCACCGTCATGCATGTAGCGTCGCGCCAATTCGCGCGGATCGGCTGCGTAGGTGGTCTGCTGCGCGTAGTCGCCCTGGCGCAGACGCACCACGCGGCCCTCACGCAAATCGAT
>JAPHUU010000291.1 GCA_026193555.1 Rhodanobacter sp. | reverse complement strand
CACCATCATGGCCCTTGAGGCCGAAAGGGGAGGAAGTGAGCTTGCCCTCCGCCCTTCGGGCCGGCTTCGCCGTTCGCGCCCGTTCCGCACGGGCGCGTGGCCACCCAAGAGATAAGTAACTCGCTCCGCGCAGCGGGTCGAAGCGCTCTTGCCTCTTAGCTCCGAGAGGGACCGAAAGGTGGGGATACGCCAAGGCACTGGGCCCCAGCCTGACCAGCCCTTCGGCTGTTGAGAGCCGCTGGGGTGACGAACGAGATCGAATCAAGCCAACCGCGTTCCATTCGGCACCGCCCGCTCCACCGCCGTGAGCACCACCCCCTCGTCGGTGTGGAACCCCGTCAACAAAAACTGCGAGCGGAACGGTCCGATCTGCTTTTCGGGAAAATTGATTACCCCGACGATCTGCCGCCCGAGCAGGTCGTCGGCCTGATACAGCGCGGCGATCTGCGCGCTGGTCTTCTTTTCGCCCCAGGGGCCGAAATCCGCCCAGACCTTCCACGCCGGCTTGCGCGCCTCGGGAAACGGCTCGACCCGTGTCACCGTGCCGACCACGATCAGCACCTTCTCGAAATCCGCCCAGCTGATCTCGGCGGGACTCACGCTGCCCTGCGCGCTCATGCTTCCAGTCTCGTCTTCAGCCAGTCACGGCCCTGCTGCCACCAGTAACTCGCCTGCGCGCCAAGATAGCCCAGCGGGCGATGCGTGCTGCCCAGACCGAAGTCGGCGAATTGCTTCCAGCCGGTGTCGCCGTCGGCGATCGCCGCGGCCAGCAACTCGCCGGCCGCGCAGGTGGGCGCCAGCCCGTGGCCACCGAACGCCTGCGCCCACCACAGGCCATTGCCATCGCTGCCGATCTGCGGCATCTGGTGCCGGGCATAACTCATCAGGCCCGACCACGCGTAGTCGACCTTCGCTCCTTTCAATTGCGGAAACACGCGCAGCAGATCCTGCATCAGCAGCCGTTGCACGGCTTGCGGCGACCGGTTGCGCACCGAGATGCGGCCGCCCCACAACAGTCGCGTATCAGGCAAGGCACGGTAATAGTCGAACGCGAAGCGGCTGTCATAGACCGCCGCGCGGGTATGCAGGCAGTTATCGAGTCGCTCGCCCAATGGCTCGGTCACCATCACGTAGGTGGCGATCGGCAGGATCGCGCGATCGATCGATCGCTGCAGACCGGCCAGATAACCGCCGCAGGCCAGCACCACCTGATCGGCCAGCACGTCCCCCTGCGCAGTGCGCAAGCGCCATTGGGATCCCTCGCGAACGAGGCCGCGAACGCCGCTGTTTTCATGGATGCGGACGCCCTGCCCGGTGGCCGCTCCGGCAAGCCCGATCGCATAGTTGAGCGGGTGCAGATGCAACGCATCGCGCTCGTACAGGCCATCGTGATAGCGCTCGCTGCGAACCAGAGCTCGTAGCTCTTCCTGCGCCAGCCACTGCCACTGCACGCCATAATGTTCGGCCAGCATCCGCTGGCGCTGGCGCAACACGGAGGGATCGCGAAACCAGTTGGCCCAGATCACGCCCTCGTCCACCACATCGCAGGCGATCGCGTAATCGGCTATGCGCTGGCGGATGCGTTGCACCGCCTCGGTGGTGAGCCCGAACAGCGCACGCGCCTGCGCTTCGCCGAGTTGGTCCAGCAGCGACTGCTCGCCCAGCGAATACCCGGCGAACACGAAACCGCCGTTGCGGCCGGAGGCGCCAAAACCGATCTGTTCGTCTTCCAGCAGCACAACGTCGCGCACGCCGCGCTCGGCCAGCCCCACGGCGGTGTTCAGTCCCGCATAGCCACCGCCGACAATTGCCACCCGGGCCTTCGCGCTGCCCCGCAGCGGAACAAACGCTTCGTACGGCGTGGCAGTCGCACGGTAATAGGACAGGTGTTGGGATGATTTCATGCTGATCGCGTGTACTCGCCCGTGGGTATGAAACCCTGCCAGCATAATGCCCATCCGGGCAGCCCGACAGGCCGGCCGATTCGCACTGCCTTCGCATGGCTGCGAGGCAACACGAATCGGGGCTTGCTCAGAGCTGTCCGAGGAATTCGCGCACGACCGGTGCCAGGGTCGGATCCTGCATCGCCATGTGCATGGTGGCGCGCACCAGCCCGGCCTTGTTGCCGCAATCGAAGCGGGTGCCCTCGAAGCGATAGGCGAGCACCTTGCCCTGCTCCTCCAGCAAGGCATCGATCGCGTCAGTGAGCTGGATCTCGCCGCCGGCACCGGGCGTGGTCCGCTCCAGCAGCTTGAAGATGCGTCCGGGCAACACGTAGCGGCCGACCACTGCCAGGTTGGAGGGCGCGTCAGAAGGCTTGGGCTTTTCCACCATGTGCCGGATGCGCGCACTGCGTTCGTCGATCCTCGTGGCGTCGACGATGCCGTATTTGTCGGTCTCGTGGTGCGACACTTCCTCCACCGCAATCACCCCCGCCTGCTGGGCCTCGGCCAGTTCGGCCATCTGGCGCAGTGCACCCTTGCCGGTGCCGACCGCACCATTCCAGATCAGATCGTCCGGCAGGATCACTCCAAACGGCTCGTCGCCGACCACCGGCTTGGCGCACAACACGGCGTGGCCGAGTCCGAGCGCTTCGGGCTGGGTCACGAAGATGGCCCGCACATGTCGCGGCAAGGTGCCTTGCACCAGCGCCAGCAGCTCGCCCCGGCCTTTTTCCTGCAGCTTCGCCTCCAGCTCGTAGGCCTTGTCGAAGTAGTCAGCAATGGCGTGCTTGTAGCGATT
>JAPHUU010000270.1 GCA_026193555.1 Rhodanobacter sp. | reverse complement strand
CCGGTAGGCGTGTTCGAATTCGACGCGTTCGGCGCCGGCACCGAGACGCTGGCGCGCGCGATCGCCGCCTCCAGCGCATTCTCCATCGCCGGCGGCGGCGATACGCTGGCGGCCGTCGACAAATACGGCATCGCCGACGGGGTCTCCTACATCTCCACCGGCGGCGGGGCATTCCTGGAATTTCTCGAAGGCAAGGAACTGCCCGCCGTCACCGCACTGAAGGCGCGCGCCGCGCGCTGAAGCCGGGGTGGGGCTGTCTTCAGATCTCGACCCGGGCACCCAGCTCGATCAGGCGGTTGCCGGGGATCTGGAAGAAGGCGGTGGCCGGCATCGCGTTGCGCGACAGGTACACAAACAGCTTGTCGCGCCACAACGCCATGCCGGGGCGACGTACGGCCGCCACGATGGTCTCGCGCGACAGAAAAAAGGTGGTGTCCATCATGTCGAAGCCGAGGCCTTCGCGCGCGCACATGGTCAGTGCCAACGGTATGTTCGGATCCTCGGCGAATCCGAAGCGCAGTTCCAGCCCGTAGAAATTGCCTTCCAGCAGGGTGATGCGGATGCGTTCCTCCGGCTCGGCCAGCGGCGTCTCCAGCACCTCCACGGTCAGCAAGACGTTGCGCTGATGCAGCACCTTGTTGTGCTTGAGGTTGTGCAGCAGCGCATGCGGCACGGCCTCCTGGTTGGCGGTCAGGAAGATCGCCGTTCCCGGCACCCGCAGCGGCGGGTGCTCGATGATGCTCTTGATGAAGGGTGCCAGCGCCAGCCCGCCCTGCTTGATCTCGCGCACCACCAGTTCGCGGCCGCGGCGCCAGGTGGTCATCATGATGAAGAGGATCACCGCCAGCACCAGCGGGAACCAGCCGCCATGGGCGATCTTCAGCGCATTCGCGCCGAGGAAGGCGAGGTCGACGGTCAGGAACAACACGCCGACCAGGATCACCGACGGCCAGTTCCAGTGCCAGTGTTTGCGTGCCACCACCAGTGCCAGCAGGGTGGTCACCGTCATCGTGCCGGTGACCGCAATGCCGTAGGCTGCGCCGAGGTTGTCCGAACTGCGAAAGCCGAGCACCGCACCGAACACCATCACCATCAGCAACCGGTTCACCCACGGCACGAATACCTGGCCGGACATCTCGCGCGAGGTGTGCACCACCGCCATCCGCGGCGAATAGCCCAGCGACATCGCCTCGCGGGTCATCGAGAACGCTCCGGAGATCACCGCCTGCGAGCCGATGATCGCCGCGGCGGTCGCCAGCGCAATCATCGGGTACAGCAGTGGCGCGGGCACCATGTGGTAGAACGGACTCGCGATCGCCGCCGGGTTGATCAGCAGCAAGGCGCCCTGGCCGAAATAGTTGAGCAGCAGTGCCGGCAGCACGAAGCCGAACCAGGCGAGCCGTATGGGCTTCTTGCCGAAATGCCCCATGTCGGCATACAAGGCCTCCGCACCGGTCAAGGCCAGCACCACGCCGCCGAGCGCGATGAACGAGCGGTAGCCGTGACTGATGAAGAAACCCAGCGCGTAGCGCGGATCGAGGGCATGCAACACCTGCGGGTGCTGCACGATCTGGTGGATGCCCAGCATCGCCAGCACCAGGAACCACAGCACCATCACCGGCGCGAACATCCTGCCGACGATGTGCGTGCCATGGCGCTGCAGGGCGAACACGCTGCCCAGGATCGCCAGGGAGATCACCACCACATATTGTTCCAGCGCCGGCTCGGCGACCTTCAGCCCCTCGACCGCGCCAAGCACGGTGATCGCCGGCGTGATCACGCCGTCGCCGTAGAACAACGACGCACCGAAAATGCCCAGCACGGCCAGCATCCAGCGCGCTCGCGGCGAACTGCTGCCGATCGAGCGCTGGGCCAGCGCCATCAGCGCCATGATGCCGCCCTCGCCCTTGTTGTCGGCGCGCATCACGAAGGTCACGTACTTCAACGACACCACGATCATCAAGGACCAGAAGATCAGCGACAGCACCCCCAGCACGGCGGCAGGCGTAGGCGACATGCCATGTCTGCCGAGCGTCTCATTCATGGTGTACAGCGGGCTGGTACCGATGTCGCCGAACACGATGCCGATCGCGCCCATCGCCAGCACGGCCAGCCGCGAGGGCTTGCGATGGAGTTGAATGGGAGCTGTCATGCTTGCTCTGGTCCGAAAAAGGCCGGCCCCGGAAGGATCACCGCGCCACACATCGAAGCTAGATTTCCACCTGGGCACCCAGCTCGATCAGCCGGTTGCCCGGGATCTGGAAAAAGGCGGTGGCCGGCAGCGCGTTGCGCGCCATGAAGGCGAACATCTTGTCGCGCCACATCGCCATGCCGGGACGTCGCTCATTGGCGACAATGCTCTCGCGTGACAGGAAGAACGTGGTGTCCATCAAGTCGAAGCCCAGCCCTTCGCTCGGACACCGCGAAAGTGCCAGCGGAATGTTCGGGTCCTCGGCAAAACCGAAGCGCAGCTCGAGCCCGTAGAAATCACCGACCAACGGGGTGATGTGGATGCGTTCGTCGGCGTCAGCCGTGGGCGTCTCCAGGATGCGCACCGTCAGCAGCACGTTGCGCTCATGCAGCACCTTGTTGTGCTTGAGGTTGTGCAGCAACGCATGCGGCACGGCCTGCTGGTCCGCCGTGAGGAACACCGCCGTGCCGGGCACGCGATGCGGCGGATGTTCGGTCATGTTGGCGATGAACGGCGCCAGCGCCAGCCCGCTCTGCTTGATCTCGCGCACCACCAGCTCGCGGCCGCGGCGCCAGGTAGTCATCACGGTGAACATCAGCACACCCAGCACCAGCGGGAACCAGCCACCCTGGAAGATCTTCAGCGTGTTGGCGCCAAAGTAGCTGAGATCGATGCACAGCAGAACCGTGCCCAGCACGATCACCAGCACCCGACTCCAGTGCCACATGCGGCGGGCCACGATCATCACCAGCACCGTGTCGATCGCCATGGTGCCGGTCACCGCGATGCCATACGCACCAGCCAGTGCATTGGACGAACCGAAGCCCACCACGGTGGCGATCACCGTCACCATCAACGCCCGGTTGACCCATGGCAGGAAGATCTGGCCGATCGCCTGGCGCGAGGTGTGCACCACCTGCATGCGCGGCAGAAAACCCAGCTGGATCGCCTGGCGAGTCACCGTGAATGCGCCGGAGATCACCGCCTGCGACGCAATCACGGTCGACAGCGTGGCCAGTCCGATCATCGGGAAGATCGCCCAGTCCGGTACCGAGTGATAGAACGGATTGGCGATCGCCTCCGGATGCACCAGCAGCAGGCCGCCCTGACCGTAGTAGTTGAGCAGCAGCGCCGGCATCACGAAAAAGAACCAGGCGCTGCGGATCGGAACGCGGCCGAAGTGGCCCATGTCGGTGTACAACGCCTCGGCGCCGGTCACGCACAGCACCACCGAACCCAGCGCCAGCGCCGACGCAAAGCCGTGGGTCATGAAGAAGCGCACCGCGTACCAGGGGTTGAGGGCATACAGCACACCGGGCGCCTGGATGATGTTCCACACCCCGATCACGCCCAGACTGAGGAACCACAGCACCATCACCGGCCCGAACACCGCACCGACCTTGGCGGTGCCATGTCGCTGCAGCCAGAACAGACCAAGCAGCACGGCCACCGTGATCGGCACCACCCAGTGCACCAGCCCGGGCGCGGCCACTTCCAGCCCCTCGACCGCCGAAAGCACCGAGATCGACGGGGTGATCACCCCGTCGCCGAAGAACAGTGCCGCGCCCAGCAAGGCCATCAACACCACCATCCGTCGCATGTGCAGCGAGCTTCCGCTGGCGCGCTGGGCCAGCGTCATCAGCGCCATGATGCCGCCCTCGCCCTTGTTGTCGGCGCGCATCACCAGGCTCACGTACTTCACCGCCACCACCATGATCAGCGACCAGGTGATCAGCGAAAGGATGCCCAGCACGGTGGCCGGATACGGATGCAATCCGTGCGCGGGAAGGAACGTCTCGTGCATGGTGTACAGTGGGCTGGTACCGATGTCGCCGAACACCACGCCGATGGCGCCAAGGATCAGTGTCGACCGGGCGCCATGCTGGGCCGGCGTATCACCGGCGGAGGCGGTTGGTTGCTGCGTCTGTGCGTTCATGGACACCCTTGATCCCTAGCCGCCGAGTGCTGCACGCAGCGCCTTGCGGATAATCGCCTCGGCCGTGTCGCCGGAGGCGGCCACCTTCTGCACCAGACGTGTCGCCTCGACCGGCTTGTAGCCGAGTTGCTGCAGCGCCACGGTGGCCTCGCCGGCCGGATCGAGCGGCGCGCCCGCGTGCATCGCCGCGCCCGGCAGGGACATTCCCAGCCCATCCACCCGGTCACGCAGCTCGACCACGATGCGTTCGGCGGTCTTCTTGCCGATGCCGGGAATCTTGGTCAGCGCGACCACGTCGCCGGCCTGCACCAGGCGTGCGAAGTCGTTGACGGAAACGCCGGACAGCACCGCCAGCGCGATCTTCGCGCCGATGCCGCTGACCTTGAGCAGGTTGCGAAACAGCACCCGTTCGGCTTCATGCAGGAAACCGTACAGCGCCACGCTGTCCTCTTTCACCGCGTGATGGATGAGCAGCACTACTTCCTTGCCGATGCCCGGCAGGTCGTAGACGGTGGACATCGGCGCTTCGACCTCATAGCCGACACCACCCACCTCGATCAACAACGACGGCGGCTGCTTCGAAATCAGGATGCCGCGCAGACGACCGATCATCGGCGTCGCCTCCCTGTCGTTTTCATCGGCGTCGCCTCCAGGCCGTGCGCGGGATGCCCACACGCTCCAGGCTGGCGCGGGTATGCGCGTGGGTCACCGCGATCGCCAGGGCATCGGCGGCGTCCGCCTGCAGCGGCCCCTTGAGGCCGAGCAACACACCGATCATGTGCTGCACCTGGGTCTTGTCGCTGCGGCCGCTGCCCACCACCGACTGTTTCACTTCCGTTGCCGCATATTCGTGCACCACGATCCCCTGACTGACCACCGCACAAATCGCGGCGCCTCGTGCCTGCCCCAGCTTCAGCGCCGAATCGGGATTGCGCGCCATGAACACACGCTCGATCCCGCATTCGACCGGCTGATGCGCCGCGATGATGTCACACAGCTCGTCAAATATGCGCTTCAGCCGCAACGGAAAGCTGGCTTCGCCCGCCACCACCAGTGCGCCGTGGAAGACATGGCTCAACTTGCCACTGGCGTCGACATCGATGATGCCGACACCGGTGCGCTGGCTACCCGGGTCGATGCCGAGGATGCGGATCATCAGGGGTGCGATGCGAAAGGCGTGCCGCCCTCCGACTTATTCGACGGCCTCCGCGGGCAGCAATGCGTTGTGATAGATCTCGTGCACGTCATCGAGCTGCTCCAGCCAGTCGAGCAGGTCGAGCAGGGTTTCCTGCGCCTCCTCGGGAATCGCCACGCGATTGGCCGGCCGCATCACCACGTCGGCGCGCAACGGGGTCAGGCCCGCCGCGACCAATGCCTGCCGCACGGCGTCAAGGTTGTCCGGCGTGCACAGCACGCTGCTCTCACCCGCCTCGTTCACCACGTCGTCGGCGCCTGCCTCCAACGCGGCCTCGAGGATCTTCTCCTCCAGCGCCGCATCGCCGGCCGAGCTGAACACGATCTCGCCGCAACGATGGAACTGGAATGCCACCGAGCCGCTGGTACCCAGGTTGCCGCCATGCTTGGTCAGCGCATGCCGCACGTCGGCAACGGTGCGCACCGAATTGTCGGTGACGCAGTCGATGATCAAGGCCACACCGGCGGGACCGTAACCCTCGTAGCGCAGCTCGTGCATGTCGGCGCCGCCTTCGGCGCCGGAGCCACGCTTGATCGCGCGGTCAATGGTGTCCCGGGTCATGTTCGCCGAAAGTGCCTTGTCGACCGCTGCACGCAGTCGCGGATTGCCGGACGGATCAGCCACGCCAGCACGGGTCGCCACGGCGATTTCGCGGATCAGCTTGGTGAATACCTTGGCGCGCTTGGCGTCTTCGGCATTCTTGCGACCTTCGATGGACGGCCCTCTACCCATGACATTGCCTGCAGTCGAATCAGATGGACAAGCCGGCAATTTTACCTGATTTCGACCTGCTTCCGGCACCGCCAGTTTGACGCAGTCCTCAGCGGGCGGAGTCGCCCGCCGGTGCCCTGAAATGCCCGTTTCGCAGGAATTCGGCCACCTGTCGCGCGACTTCCTGGGAGAAAAGCAGGCCGGTATGGTTGACCTCGACCACGCAATGGTCGGTCAGCCCCGGCAGCCGGGTTTCCTCGACCGCCACGGTGCCGTCGTGCTCACCCTCGAAGTGGCCAAGCACGGAACCGAGTCCCAGCGGCATGCGGCCGGCGATCACGCCGACCTCGCGCGAACCATTCCAGCTTTCAAATCCCTGCTCCAGCAGTTCGCGGTTGGAACCCAGCAACACTTCCCCACCGCGGCCCCATTCGGCGAAACCGCGCGCCGCCGCACTGCCCTTCAACGGCGAGCCGAGGCAGACGATGCGTCCCGGTGGCAGGCCATCGACATCGGCGTCGGCGTCAGCGTCGACACAGGCTCGCAAGGCCAGCAGGCCACCCAGGCTGTGGCCGACCAGATGCACATGCACAGCCTCATCGGCCAATTCCAGCATCAGTGCCCGCAGTCGATCCAGGATGCTCTGCTGGGTGGCCGCCACGCTGAGGTAGTCAAAGCGGTGGACGCGAAAGCCCGCCTCGATCAGACGTCGATGCAGCATGGCCAGCGCGAAACCGCGCATCCACAGGCCGTGCAGCAGAATCACGTGATCGGGCATGGCTTAGGCAATAGACCTGAGGCAACGGGAGAAGGCAAGGATAACGCCGCGGCCAACCCTCAGCTCCGCCTTGCCACCATCGACGCCGGCCATACCGGCGCGTGAACTCAAACGCCCGAAACCTCTTCGGGGCGCACCTGCACATGCAACTCCTTCAGCTGAGCCACACCGACCGTCGACGGGGCATCGGTCATCAGGCACTGCGCGCTGGTGGTCTTGGGGAACGCAATCACGTCGCGAATCGATTCGGTGCCGGCCATCAGCGCAGCAATGCGGTCGATGCCGAAAGCCAGACCACCGTGCGGCGGCGCGCCGAACTTCAGTGCCTTGAGCAGGAAGCCGAACTTCGCCTCCGCCTCGTCGGCGCCGATGCCGAGCAGATCGAATACCGTGCTCTGCATCTCCGGGCGATGGATACGGATCGAGCCGCCGCCGATCTCGTTGCCGTTCAACACCATGTCGTAGCCGCGGCTCACGGCATTGTGCGGGTCGGCGCGCAACTGGGCGGCATCGTCGACCTTGGGTGCGGTGAACGGATGATGCAGGGCGACGTAGCGCTGCTCCTCGGCGTCGTACTCGAACATCGGAAAATCGGTGATCCACAACGGCGCCCAGCGGTTCTCGACGAAGCCACGGTCCTTGCCGACCTTCAGCCGCAACGCACCCATGAAGTCGGTCACCGTCTTCCAGCTTCCGGCACCGAAAAACACGATGTCGCCGCTCTGCGCACCGGTGGCCTTGAGTACGCCGTCCAGCGCCGCATCGTCGAGGAACTTCGCCACCGGCGAGTTGATGCCCTCGCGGCCCTTGGCCAGATCCTCGACCTTGAGCCAGGCCAGCCCCTTGGCACCATAGCGACCCACGTACTCGGTGAGTACGTCGATTTCCTTGCGGCTCAGCGTGCTGGCACCCGGCACGCGCAGCGCAGCAACGCGGCCGTTCGCATCATTGGCCGGCCCGGCAAACACCTTGAACTCGACGTGCTTCACCGCCTCGGCGATGTCGACCAGCTCCAGCGCGATGCGCAGGTCCGGCTTGTCCGATCCGAAGCGGCGCATCGCCTCGGCCCAGGTCATGCGGGGGAAGCTGGCGTCCAGCTCGACATCTTGCACTTCGCGGAACACGTGGCGGATCAGCTCCTCCACGAAGTCCTGCACATCCTTTTCCTCGACAAAGGCAAACTCGAGGTCGAGCTGGGTGAACTCCGGCTGGCGATCGGCGCGCAAATCCTCGTCGCGGAAGCAGCGCGCGATCTGGTAGTAGCGGTCGAAGCCGGCCATCATCAGGATCTGCTTGAACAGCTGCGGCGACTGCGGCAGCGCATAGAACTGACCCGGATGCACGCGACTGGGCACCAGATAGTCGCGCGCGCCCTCGGGCGTGGCCTTGGTCAGGATCGGCGTCTCGACGTCCTGGAAGCCGCGCTCGTCGAGATACCGGCGCAGCGCCTGCACCAGCTTGATCCGCCGGCGCATCATCTGCTGCATCTCGGGGCGGCGCAGGTCGAGGTAGCGGTAGGTCATCCGCATGTCCTCGTTCGGATTCTCGTGCATCGCAAATGGCAGATCCTTCGCCGCGTTGAGAATCTCCACCGTGTCGGCGACCAGCTCGACGGTGCCGGTCTTCAACTTGTCGTTGCTGGCCAGCCGCTTGCGCAGCGTGCCGGTGACGCGCAGGCAATATTCGTTGCCGATGTCTCCGGCCACCGCAAAGGCGGTGGCGTTGTCGCGCTCGATCACCACCTGCGCCAGACCCTCGTGATCGCGCAGATCGACAAAGGCGACGTGGCTCTGCAGGCGAATGGTGTTGACCCAACCACACAGGGAGATGGTCTGGTCGACCAGCGACTCATCGACAAGGCCGCAGTAATGCGTACGCATGCGCTTGGAACTCCGGGCCGCAGAACGGCATGAGGCAAGGGAAAAGACCGCGAATCTTACCACCGAGGGGATACGACGGTTCCGCCGCGGGGCGGGCGGAATCGCGACAGACCGGGGCAGCGCCCGAATCGCCGTCCGGCACGCCCCGTCGAGACAGCGCCAGTGCGCCGTTCAGTCGCTGCTGGCGGCCGGCGTGCTGGCCGCCGGGGCCGCCGCGGGTATTGGCGTGGCAACCCCGTCGCTTTTCGCGGCAGGGGCCGCCGCATCGCCGGCCAGGTTGCGCTTCTTGTCGCCGTCTTTCTTGAAGTCGGTTTCGTACCAGCCGCTGCCGGCAAGACGAAACGATGGCGCCGTCACCTGACGGGCCAGCTCGGGTTTGCCGCATGCGGGACATTCTGTCGGGTCGGTATCGGACAACTTCTGCAGACGGTCGAATGCGTGGCCACAGGCACGGCAGGCAAAGGCATAGATCGGCATGAGTCGAGGGGTCCTGATCGCCGCAATGGCGCCGCAAAGGAACGGAGT
>JAPHUU010000281.1 GCA_026193555.1 Rhodanobacter sp. | reverse complement strand
TCTCGATCCTCGGCAATTCGCAGCGACTGGATGGCGGCGCGATGTTCGGCAACGCGCCGAAGGCGGTGTGGTCGCGGTGGATCGAGCCGGACGAGATGAACCGCATTCCGCTGGCCTGCCGCTGCCTGCTGGTGAAGGATCTTGACGGTCGCAACGTGCTGTTCGAGACCGGCATTGGCGCGTTTTTCGAGCCGGCGCTGCGCGAGCGTTATGGCGTTGTCGAAGATCAGCACGTGTTGCTCGATTCGCTCGCCGAAGCGGGCCTGTCGCATGAGGACATCGATGTGGTGGTGTTGTCGCACCTGCATTTCGACCACGCCGGTGGCTTGCTGGCGGCATGGGAGAAAGATCAGCCGCCGCGCCTGTTGTTTCCGCATGCACGGTTTGTGGTGGGCGCGGGGCATTGGCGTCGGGCATTGCAGCCGCACCCGCGTGATCGCGCCTCGTTCATTCCAGCATTGCAGTCATTGCTGGAAGCCAGTGGTCGGCTGGAACTGGTGGATGGCGAGTATTCGGCAACACTCGACCAGAAGGTGCGGTTCAGCTTTTCCGATGGCCATACCCCCGGGCTGATGCTGGCCGAAGTCGGTGGCGTGGCATTTTGCGCTGACCTGATTCCGGGGCGCTGCTGGGTTCATCTGCCGATAACGATGGGCTACGACCGCTGGCCGGAGAAGCTGATCGATGAGAAGCAGGCGTTTCTGGCGGACAAGCTGGCTCGCGATGTGCGGCTGTTCTTCACCCATGATCCGGGCTGCGCGGTGGCAAGGGTGACGCGTGATGATCGTGGCCGTTTCGCCACCACGGACGAGCAGCTGGTCCTGTCGCTGCAGGTCACGGCGGGAACGGGTTGATGAAGATCGCGATGGTGAAGTCCGTGCGGGGGCTCGCATTGCAGGTAGTGGGGGCGCTGCTGGTGCTTGCCGGGATCGGGCTGGTGGCAACCATTGCACATGGACTGATCGACTTTCGCACGGCCGCCAGTCGCCACGGTGGCGAGGTGATCGAACTCACCGCTGATGCACACCCGCAGTCAGGTCAGCACGGTTACATGGCCCGGATAGTCGGTATCCCGGAGGTGATCGAGGCTCCGCATGATCCCGATTTCAATTTGCAGGTAGACGCGCCGATCCTCATACGCCATGTGGAAATGTTCCAGTGGCGCGAGATTCGCATCGGTGGCAGCGTGCATTACGAGATGGATTGGGTGGATCGGCCGCTTGATGCCAGTCGCTTCGAGCAACCGCACGGCCACGCCAATCCAGCGAACTTCCCGATCGACGGCAAGCGGTTCGACGCCGGGCTGGTCCAGATGGGTGGCTTCAAACTCTCCCCCGACATATTGCATGCCATGCCGGGATCGGTGCGGGTCTCTCCGCAGTTGAGCGACCTTCCTGCAAATCTGGCCGCGAGCTTCAGCCGCTATCGGGACTATCTGGTGACCAGCGCGCGACCGGGTGATCCGAGGCTGGGTGACGTGCGGGTCAGTTGGGAAGCGGTGCCATTGCAGCAACTGACCATCGTGGCGCGGATCGATGGCGATCGGATGGTGCCTGCCGCTGGTGCGGCCGACGGCAAGGGGCTGGATGTGGAGGTGGGTAACGTGCCGTTGCTGGACGTGTATCCGGATCTGCCGATACCGCCGGAATTCGTGCTGGCCAAGCGGATCCTGTCGCTGCTGCTGGCTGCACTTGGTGTGTTCCTGCTGGGCTCCAGACAGCCTGTTCGCGGCGATCTTCTGCTGGCCGCCGCAGTGGCCTCGCTGGTGGTCGGTTCCGTGGCGAGCGTGCTGTGGGTGGGCGGTGACAGGCAAACACTGCTGGGTTGGCTGGCGGTGGCGCTGCTCGGTCTGCTGGGCACGACATGGCGCCTGAAACGCCGCCCTGCGTGAGAGGGGAGCGGCAGGCATTCGCCGCCGCCATCACGCCGATTGCTCAGGCCGCCGGTTTGTCGCTCGAACTCGCGTAGACCTGGTCTGCCCACTGCATCGCATCGAGGTAGATCGCGGCCATGCGCTGGATCACTTGCGGCAGGGTCTGTTCGCTGGTCAATTTGCCCGCTTCCCAGGCAAGGATCTTTTGCAGCAATGGTGCGTACGGGCCGCCTTCACCGGTCAAGGCCTGGCTGATTTCAGGCATCAGATGCAGGTGGGTCAGCAGGAATTCCATCGGCGCGCACATCAAGGTGTCGAGCAGCGAGAACAGGCCGACGGTGAAGGCCATGTCCGGCTGGCAGCCCGGGGTGACAGCGGCCAGCTTTTCGCACATCTTGGCGCGAATCAGTGCGGCCCGCAGCAGCTCCGGTGGCCGATCGTCCATGCCGCACAGGGCCATGGCATCGACCCAGTTGCGCATGCGTGAGACACCAAAGAAAATCGCCGCGTGCTGGACGGATTTCAACTGCCGCGGCAGGGCGAAGTAGGCTGAATTGACGCAGCTGAGCAGCTTGTAGCTGAGGATGGCGTCATCCTTGACGATGTCGCCGATCTCGACCGGTCCTGGATTGGACTCCTGCATGATGCGCATCAATCGCAGCATGCTCAATCTGTTGGCGGTAAGTACCGGCACTGCCGTGGGCTCGGGGATCAGCAAATAACGCCCCTGGATGGCCTTGAATGACATCCCCAGGCAGCGTTGATACGTCTCATGATCATCGACCTGTCCGGCGATCACCCACAGGCCGCGAGCATGCAGTTGCTCGGAACACTCCTTCAACCTCTCCGGCGTCATCCGATTGGCATCCAGACGCACGGACTGCACGATTTGCAGCAATGCTTCTACCGCCATGCTGCCATCCAGCTCGATATCGGACGCATCGAGCATGAGCTGGCAGTCGCGTTCCGCCATTTGTTGCAGTCGTTTCATCAATGCCGCATCGCCGGCCACATCGGGCTGCAGCATCAGGCCGATGCGTGGCTGGTGCTTGAGAATATCGGCATCTTCCGGCAGCAACGCGGCCGGCAGGTTGAGAAACGCCCGGTTGCCCCTTACCAGCCGGGACAGCGCGCCATCGGTGATGATCGACAGCACATCCTGCAGCAGGGTTTTCTCATCTCCGGGTTTGCGTGGAAAGATGATTTCGTAGGCGAACAACTGACGATCGGGGTCGAGCATCGGAACGCGAAGTATCGGCATCGGCGACGACTCGGGCGATCTGCCTGGGTCAGCTGACGTCGAGGGGGGTGGCGCGGCGATGGAAGCGTTGAGGTTGCTCATGGTCAGTCATCACGTCAGGTGCTTGGTGGTGCCGGCGCGTGTTTCGCGCTCAGTGGAGACGTCGTCAGAACGGGCGTGTCGCATCGCGGCGGCTCATGCCTCGGCCAGAGCCCGCGAACGCAAGTCGACATGCACTCCGCCATTGCGGCCATAGAGGCTGCTCTCGCCGGCATGGCCAGTCAGTACCGACAGTGCCTGGCGGACCTGGCGAAGGCGCTGGCTGACCTCGTTTCCGTTGCGCTGATTGAATTGCTGGCAAGTCTGCAACGACTGCAGGATACGGGCCCATTCCGGCGCCAGTGTTGCGGCCGCCTGAGGCGACTCGCGACCGAGCTGCTGACGCTCGATATCGAGTTGTTCGAGTTGCTGCATCAGTGCCTGTTTGCGCGTGCCGGCCCGATTCAATGCGTCAGTGTCACCTTCGTCCAGAGCGATGCGTTCGGCCTTGAGCACAGTCGTCAGCACGTCGACGGCCGTCTGCATGTCGCCGATCACGGCGCTCAGCGCACTGTCCAATTCGTGCTGCAGTTGCCGGCCCATGCCTTAGCTTTTGCCGCCGATCTGATGGTCCATCGCGATCAGGCGGTCGGCGATGTGGCCGGGGTTGATCTTGTAGCTGCCGTCAGCCAGCGACTGGCGAACGCTTTCCACTCGTTGCGGATCGATGGGGGAGGCGTCGCTGGCCTGGGTGGCGTGCTGCAATGCGCGGGCGGAGTCGGTCAGCTTCAGCTGATCGCCTGCCTTCGATGCGGGGCTGCCGGAGCCAGCTGCAGTAGATGCTGCCGTGGCAGTGCCCTTCGCCGTGCCACTGCCCTTCGTCGGCGTGAATTTCGGCATGCCATTGTTGGAAATCGTTGAATTCATGGGTCCGTTCTCAATGCGGTTATGGCCCTGTTGACTCTGAGATCGGCCATATGGGCAAAAACTTTAGCGCATATGTCATGGGGATGACCGCCTTGGCGCAGCCATGCTGTTACCTGAACGGGTCAGGGCAGCGCGACCACGATGCCTGGTGCGCTGACCATGGCGTCGATGATCCTGCCCGAGCTGTCATTGCGCACTCGCAGCCGGGCGCCATTGTCACCGCCACCGAGGGCGGTGCCGCTGGCTCGCACCTCGATGCCACCCAGTTGCGCGATCAGCTGAACCTGGTCGCCGGCGCGCACCATGCGCCTGCCGCCCAATGCGGCAGGGGTAAGTACGCTTGCTGCTGCAAGTGGTCGTGCCAGGGTGCGACCGGTCACCTGATTCAGATTGTCGATGTAGCCATAGGCGAGACGGGTGACGTCACGCTCCTCGCTGCGCACATCGGTACGGTGTATGCCGTCGCCACGCAGAAGCGGCCTGACAGTCACCAGCAGTGAGCGGAAGACCTGCAGGTGCAGTCGTACCCGCACGATCCAGCCCCCGTGTTGCGGGCACCGCACCGGTACGGTCATCACGGACGCGGGGGTCGCCCGTTCCGGCACGGTTGCACGGAGCGGAACCGGGCAGTCGGTCAGCTTCAGGCGCGGGTCCAGTGGCGTGGAACTGACGATGACCCGGTTTCCGGGTGTCGAATATTTCTGTCGCAATGCCCCGGCGGCGGCTGCACGGACGGCCGCCAGCGTCGGTGTCTCCGTGATCGGTGTACCGATCGCAACCTTGCTGCAGGACATCGCTACAAGGCTCGCTGCCAGGACTCGCAAGCCGCCTGCCAGCGCCCGGTTCATGCTTCCTCCAACAGTGCGCTCAGTTGCCCCAGCAGTGCTTCGCGGCCGGATTCCATTTCCTTCGACAACTGAGTTGCCCGCTCAAACTGACCTTCGCAAAGCAGCTCCACGAATTCGTTGCTGCATGTGCGCAGCTGCTCCCCTGCCTCGTTCAGCGCAGCGCCGGCAGCCTGGTTCGTTTGCAGTGCTGCGAGCCGGGTAATGGTGCGGTGGAGTGCATGCGTATCGAACCAGCGTCGATCCAGCGCGCCGGGCTCGAGTAGCGCCAGCTCCATTGCCTGACGCAGGCTGAACGCGGTTTCGCGCACGGAAAAACTCAGGCTGGCCGGATCGCTGTTGCTTTCGGTTTCCAGCCAGTTCAGGCCAAGCCGGTGCGCCAGCAGTGCCGCGCGGTTCAATGCCTCAGCTTGGCGTCGGGCCTCGGTGCCGCGGCGCTGCAGCGCGCCGAGGGCCACCTGGGTTGCCGTGGCACGGGTGTGCTGAACGTCGTGGCTCTGTTGCAGCGTGGCGATGCGCAGCGTGGCTGTTTGCAGCGCTTCACTGCCCTGGTGCAGCGTCGTGCCAGCTTGGGCGATGCCTGCCTGGGCACGTTCCAGCTGGCGCATTCCGTGCTGCACATCGCCGTCAAGTTGCAGGGAGAAATCTCCGATCGATCCGGTAACTGTTTCGATTTCGGTGGTGGCGAGGGTGGTTTTCTCGGCCAGTTGCTTGACCTCGTCAGCCACCACGGCGAAACCGCGGCCGGCTTCGCCGGCACGCGCCGCCTCGATCGCCGCATTCAGCGCCACCAGGTTGGTCTGGTGCGCAATCTCCTGAACCACGCTGGTGAATTTGCGGATCTGCGCGACTTGTTCGGCCAGCTTGCTCTGGTTGCGATTCATTGCCGAGAGCGCGCTGCGCAGCAAACGCAGCTGCCCGTCCAGTTCGCTCACCGTGCTTTCGCCGGTGAGAGCCGTCTGGCCCGCCTGATCCAGCGCAATGCCGACTTGTTGCAGTGCCGCCGAGATCCCGGCGCTGCCATCCGTCAAACGATCGACGCTGCCACGGCTTTCGATCGCAGCCTTGTCCAGTGCCGTCTGTTCGCGCGTGAGCTGTTGTACCGCCCCCAGGACCAGATTCTGCTGCTCCATCGCCTGGAGCGCGACAGCCGCGGGTTGCCGCGTCGCCACAACGGCGAGCAGCGGCTCGATTGCCTGCGCGGCGCGCGGATACTTGCGCCGCAGCCGCGAGATCTCGGCATCGTTGCCCGCTGAGCCCGCCTGCGCCAGGGCGGCAAGATGCTGTTTCCAGATATAGCTCATGAGGCGGGCGTCACCTTGTATGGCTGAGGATCGTGATGCGGGATATATCGTCAGGAACGATCATGACTTGAAGCAAGCAAGTCGCGTGCCATGAATTGGGTCACCAAATCGCCGCGAATCGCTCAAGCATGTCGCGTCGCGGCCGATACGGGCTGCACACTGCCGCGGAGGCGGTACCCGTATTCCGAGGATACCTGCATGGGTGGCACGCTGCTGGACAAGGTAGAGCGACAGACGCGGCTGGCTGGACACAACCGCGTGGCCATGTTGCTGTTCCGGCTGGGCGATGAACAGTTGTTCGGCATCAATGTGTTCAAGGTGCGCGAAGTGCTGCGGCGCCCGCCGCTGGAGCACATGCCGGGCCAGCATGCGCTGCAGGCGGGTACCTGCGATTTCCGGGGGCAGACCATCCCGGTGATCGATCTGGCTGCCGCGCTCGGCTATGCGCCATTGCGCGAGGTGGAGTCCGCGCACCTGATCGTGACCGAGTTCAGCCGCTCGGTGCAGGGTTTTCTGGTCGCTGACTTGCAGCACATGGTGCATTGCGAGGGTGACTCGCTGGCGGCGCCGGCCAGCACGCTCGGATTTGGGCCACGGATCAATGCGGTTACCCGCGTCGACGGCGCGCTGCTCGCGGTAGTTGACGTGGAGCATGTCCTGGCCAGCATTGATGCGACCCCGGCCGAGTTGTCTGAAAGGATGCGCCGCGTTACCACCGACCAGTCATCAAATTCACGTCGCATTCTGGTGGCGGATGATTCGCAGATTGCGCGGCGCCAGGTGGTGGCCGTGCTCAAGCAGATGAATATCGAGTGCGAGGTGGCAAAGGATGGCCGGGAGGCGCTTGAGCGGCTGCTGGAACTTGCCGATGCGAAGCCCGGCGAGAGCATTGAGCTGGTGGTCTCCGATATCGAGATGCCACGGCTGGATGGATATGCACTGACCCGGGCCATCCGCGAGACGCCGAGTTTGCGGCACCTCAAGGTGTTGCTGCACAGTTCGCTCAGCGGCATTTTCAATGAAGCAATGGTCAAGGAAGTAAAGGCCGATCGTTTCGTCGCGAAGTTCCAGCCCGATGTATTGGCACAGGCGGTGCTGGACCTGCTGCCGCAGTCCGCGGCAAAGCTGGACGGCTGAGCCCGCGGCGGCAAGCGGTTTCAGTCTGCGTCAACATTCCGACTTTGCCGTGACGGCATGTCGACAGCGCGTTACCGGCTGACACGGTAGCCCAGTGCCAGCAAGCGTTCCGGGCTTGTGGCATGCAATTTGCCTTCTGCTCCATGCGGCAACTGCCATGCGGAGCGAAGCGATGAGCCTGACCCCTGACAACCTGTTCGGCATCAACAGCCGGGCGCTGCATCTTTGGCAGCGTCGCAGTGAGGTGCTGGCCAGCAATCTGGCCAATGCGGACACCCCCGGATACCTGGCTCGCGACATCGATTTTCGCAAGGCGCTCGCATCGGCGGGGGGCAGCTCGGGTTACGTGGCACTGCAGGCGCCCACGCCCGGACAGATCGGCACTACCGCCACGCAGGCAGGCGCGCCGCTCGAATATCAGGTGCCGAGTCAACCAAGCATGGACGGCAATACCGTCGATGAGCAGGTTCAGCAGGCCGAATTCGCCGCCAACAGCGTGCACTACCAGGCAAGCCTGTCCTTCATCACCGCGCAGATCCACATGTTGCGCACAGCGATCACCGGAGGCTAGGGCTGATGTCACTTTTCTCGATCTTCAATGTGGCTGGTTCCGGCATGGCCGCGCAATCAGTGCGACTCAATACCGTGGCCAGCAACCTGGCCAATGCCGACAGCGTGGCGAGTTCTCCGGAAACCGCCTATCGCTCACGTCAGCCGCTGTTTTCCCAGATCCAGCAGCAATCACTTGCCGCAGGCGGCAACGCTGGCAGCGATGGCGAGGCAGGCAACGGCGTGCAGGTGGTCGGCGTCACCGAGAGCCAGGCGTCGATCCCGAGTCGCTACGAACCCGGCAATCCGCTGGCTGATGCCAACGGCTACGTCTACTCCAGCAACGTCAATCCGGTCGATGAGCTGGTCAACATGATTTCCGCCTCCCGTTCCTACCAGAACAACGTGGAGGTCATGAACACCACCAAGCAGCTGATGCTGAAGACCCTGACGGTCGGCCAGTAGAGCCAACGGAGCGCCACATGAGCAACATCAACACCACCAATCTGGCCGCAGGTGCCGGTACGGCCGCAGCGGGTTCTTCGCTGAGTTCGAAGGTCTCGGGGAGCTTGTCGCAAGCTGATTTCCTGAAGCTGATGACGGCGCAGCTTCAAGCGCAGGATCCGACCAAGCCGGTGGACAACTCGCAGTTCGTTTCTCAGATGGCGCAGTTCAGTCAGCTGTCAAGTTCGCAGGATCTGGTCAAGTCGGTCAACGGGCTGGCCAGCACGTTGAACAGCTCCATGCAGACCTCGCAGGTGCTCAGTTCGGCGAATCTTGTCAACCGGCAGGTGCTGGTGCCCTCGTCAACCATCAACTACGGCGGAAGCACGGTCACCGGAGCGGCAAATGTCAGCAGCCCGGGCAACGTCACCGTGAATATCCTCGATGTGGGCGGAAACACCGTGCGCACTCTGGGTCTGGGTAACCAGAACAGCGGTCTTGCCCAGTTCACATGGGACGGCAAGGACAACAGCGGCAATACGTTGGCACAAGGCGCCTACACCATGGCCGCCACCAGCAATGGCAGTTCCCTGGATACCTACATGGCTGGCGCGGTGACCGCGGTCGGCTATGGCGGCAGCACGGTGGGGACGTATCTGCAGGTGGCTGGCGTGGGCGGCGTTCCGATCAGCCAAGTGGCGCAGATTCTCTGACGCGCGTGATTCACCTATTCACCCTTTCGAGGAATACATCATGGCTTTGAATACGACACTCAGCGGAATCAACGCGGCTCAGGCAGACATCAACGTTATTTCCAACAACATCGCGAATGCCAGTACCACCGGATTCAAGGGATCGCGAGCAGAATTCTCCGACATTTTCGCGTTGACCGGCCTGAACCTCAATTCCACCGCGGTCGGAAGCGGCTCACGCCTGGTGGATGTTGCCCAGCTGTTTGCCCAGGGCGATATCCAGACCACCAATAACAGCCTGGACATGGCGATAAGCGGCAATGGCTTCTTCACCATCGACGATGGAACGGGCGTCGGCTATACCCGCGCCGGTGATTTTCATGCCGACCAGAACAGCAACATCGTGACGCCGAGCGGTGCCTTCCTGCAGGTGTACCCGCCCAATGGAATCGGTGGTTTTGATACCAGCACGCTGAGCAACCTGCAGTTGATCACCTCGCAAACCAACGCGACGCCGACATCGCTGGTCACCATGGCATTGAACCTGCCGGCGAGCGCAGCCGTACCCGTCAATCCCTTCAACCCCGCCGATGCGACCAGTTACAACGCGGCCACCCCGGTCACCGTCTTTGATTCGCAGGGCGGTTCGCATCAGGCGACGGTGTACTACGTCAAGACCGGCACCAACAGCTGGAACGCCAACCTGTACGTGAACGGCACCAGCGCCGGCACCCAGGCCATGACCTTCGATACCAGTGGCAACGTGGTGACACCGGCAGGCGGCAACATGGCTTTCGGCGCGGTGAACCTCGGCAATGGTGCCGCACCGCTGACATTGACCGTCAACGTAACCAATACCACCCAGTTCGGCGCTGCCTATTCGCCTGGCACCATCACCCAGAATGGCTTTGCCGCCGGCACTTTCTCGTCGATCGATATCGACAGCAAGGGCGTGGTGACGGCGCACTATTCGAACAACCAGACTTCGCAGCTTGGCCAGGTGGCATTGGCAACCTTTGCCAACCCGCAGGGACTGCGTCAGCTCGGCAACACGCATTGGGGTGCCAGCGGAGACTCCGGTGTCGCGGTGATGGGGTCGGCGGGGTCTGGCCAGTTCGGCGGCGTCCAGGCCGGCGCACTGGAGAGCTCCAATACCTCTGACACGACGGCGCAACTGGTCAACATGATCCAGGCCCAGCGCGACTACCAGGCGAATGCGCAGGTGCTTGGCACCGACAGTACGTTGGCCAATGCACTGTTCCAGGCCGTGTCGAGGTAACCCACGATCATGGATCGCTCACTCTATCTGGCCATGACCGGGGCCACGCAGATGATGCGTGCCCAGGAGGCTGTCAGCAACAATCTGGCCAATGCCTCCACGGTTGGCTTCAAGAGCGAACTCAGTGCATTCAAGAGCCTGCCGGTGCTTGGCGGCGGCTTGCCGACGCGCATCAACGCCGTCGCCGTCGGTCTGGGCCAGGACAGCAGCCAGGGATCGATCAAGAGCACCGGGCGTTCGCTGGACGTGGCGCTGAACGGCAGCGGCTGGATCGCCGTGCAGGCACCCGACGGATCGGAAGGCTATACCCGAGCAGGCGACCTGCAGCTGACATCGGATGGGCAACTGACCGATGGTGCAGGCAACCCGGTGTTGGGTGTCTCCGGCCCGATCACCATCGCCGATACCGAGAACATCAGGATCGGCGAGGACGGCACGATTTCGGGCGTGCCGGCCGGTGACGGCCCCAACACGGTGTCGGCACTGGGTCAGCTCAAGCTGGTCAATCCCGGCCCGGGCGAGATGGCCCAGGGCAGCGACGGCCTGATGCACATGGCCAATGGCGGGCAGGCCGAGGCCGACCCCGGCGTGCGGGTGACCTCCGGCGCACTGGAGAACAGCAACGTCAATGCCTCGGCGGAGCTGGTGAAGATGATCGCGTTGTCGCGCCAGTACGACATGCAGATCAAGTCGATCAAGAGTGCCGAGGACAATGCCGCCGCCGCCGCCAAACTTCTGCAGCTGAGCTGACGCGCGACCATGCCCATTACCTGGAGTGACTGACCATGCTTTCTTCC
>JAPHUU010000419.1 GCA_026193555.1 Rhodanobacter sp. | reverse complement strand
CGGCAGCGGCAGCGGCATCGGCGTGCGCCCACCCAGCCTCACCGGGGTGGCCGCTCCCACGTGGGTGGCGGGCGCCATCGCGGCAATCTGTCCCGCATACAGGATATAGGTGCCGGCCGACGCCGCCCGTGCACCGCCGGGTGCCACGTACACCAGCACCGGCACCTTGCAGGCCAGCATGCTGGTGATGATCTGCCGCATCGATTCGGACAGCCCGCCCGGCGTATCCAGCCGCAGAACGATCGCCACCGCACCATCCTTCACGGCACGCTGCGAGGCATCGTCGAAATATTCCGCCGCCGCCGGGCCGATCGGCCCGTCGAGCGCGATCTGCGCCACCGTGCCGGCAGGCGCTGCGGAATCGGCAACCGCCGGCGCCGCAGCGATGCCCGTCACACCAGCCCACAGCAGGCCAAGCGCCACGATCCGGGCCAACCCTTGCCAACGCGTCATCATCGGGACCTCGCGATCAGCTCAGCGTCGAGGCCACCACTGTAGCGCGGATGATGTGCAGGCGCCGCTCACATGCCGCTGCGCGGGGATTCACACACCCCGCGCAGCGCCGGTGGGTCGACCTGGCGGTCGGCCCTCTCCAGCTTATCGGGCGTGACCGCCTGCCGCCTCGCGCCTGGCCTTGAACGGGCTGTCGGCATACCACTGTGGCCAGACACCATCGACACTCAGCTTCTGGCCAAGCGCGTACAACGCCTGGGTGTCTTCGAGGATGCCCGAATAGTCCCAGTGCGGATTGAACACGTCGTTCGGCGTGTGATAGCGATGTGCGGTGTAGTCGGCGGCGGCCTTCTCACCCGCGGCGCGACCGCCGTTCAGCAGATCGAGGCCCGAACTGGCCAGCATCGCCGGCACCCCGGCCTTGGCGAAATTGAAATGATCGGAGCGGAAGTAGAAGCCGTTTTCAGGCGTGGTTTCCGGCGAGATCACCCGCCCCTGCGCCTTCAGCACGTCGGCCAGCATGTCCTCCAGCTGCGACTGGCCCTTGCCGATCACCGTCATGTCATGGGCGCGACCGATGATCGGCAGCGCGTCGACCGCGATGTCGGCCACCGTCTTGTCCAGCGGGAATACCGGCCGGGCCGCGTAGTACTGCGAGCCGAGCAGGCCGGACTCCTCCAGCGTGGGGATGAAGAACAGCACGCTGCGCTGCGGCGCCACCTTCTGGTGGGCGAACGCATCGGCGATCTCCATCAGCATGGACAGGCCGGTGCCGTTGTCGATCGCGCCGCTGTAGACCTTGTGACCCTTCAGCGTGGGGTCGGTACCCAGGTGATCCCAGTGCGCGGTGAACGCCACCACCTCACCGGGCTTGCGGCTGCCCTTGACCATCGCCAGCACGTTCCTCGACGCGAAGTGGCCGATCTTGTTGTGCAGGCTGATCGAGGCGCGGGCGTCCAGCGGTACCG
Source organism: Rhodanobacter sp. (assembly GCA_026193555.1). Lineage (GTDB taxonomy): Bacteria > Pseudomonadota > Gammaproteobacteria > Xanthomonadales > Rhodanobacteraceae > Rhodanobacter. Next base: position 3,200 of record JAPHUU010000419.1, on the reverse strand, counting down.
GCTTGAAGCCCGGCTTCGCCGCGTCGGCGGCGAGCTGGTCGAAGTCCTTGCCGGCCGCAGCGAACAGCCGCGTCGCCGCAGCGTGGGTGAGCCAGCCGGCCACTGGCAAGCGCGGCGCCGGATCGACGCTGGGCGGCAGGCTCAGCTGCGGCCCGCTACCACCGTTCTGCAGCACGCTGAACGGGTAGCCCGCCGCCGCATCACTGGTGTGCACGATGAAGCAGGCGGCGGCACCCTGCAGCGCGGCCTCGGCGTACTTGTAGGTCCAGCGGCCGTAGTAGGTCATGGTGCGGCCCTGGAACAGCTTCGGGTCCGAAGTGGCGAAGCCGGGATCATTGACCAGCACGATCACCGTCTTGCCCTTCACGTCGACGCCCCGGTAATCGTTCCAGCGCCAGTTCGGCGCATCCACGCCGTAACCGAGGAACACGATCGGCGATTTGTTCAGCTCAACCTGAGGCTTCGCCTGCAGCGTCTGGGCCATCATGTCGGTGCGGTAGGCGAAGCTGGCCTGCTTGCCATGGCTGGAAACATCCAGCGTCACGTCGGTATTCAGCAGCAGGGTCGAGTCGGCCGGCACGGTCTGGAAGAACGAGCCGCGGTTGCCGGGTTGCAGGCCCATGCGCTTGAATTCGGCTACCAGAAAATCCGTGGTGCGCTGGGCGCCGATCGTGCCGGGCTTGCGCCCGCCGAACGCATCGGAGCTGAGGGTGCGGTCGAAGCGGGCGAAATCCGCCGCGTTGATCTGCGGCGCCAGCGTGACCTTCGGTGCCACCGCCGCGCCCGTCGGCGGTGCCGCCAGCAACGGACCGCTGGCCAGGCTCAAGGCCGCCAGGGAAACCAGTATCGTGAAACGCATCGAGAAGCTCCTGCACTTGCGAACAATCGCCCTTTCTAGCGCGAAGGCAGCCGGCTGTCCACGGCCACGCGCCTTCGCGGCGACACCCGCCGGTGGCACGGGACACGTCTGCGCGAGCCCATCCACGTGCCGCAGCAACGCGCAACCCGGGCTGCCGGGACGGCCGGCGGTGACGGTGACGGTGATGGTGACGGAGTAATCTCGCACGATACAACGCGGGACAATCGCGCCTGTCGACGGCGCCCGCGCCGACCGCCTCTGGAGACGCATGATGGAATACGTGAAGCTCGGCCGCACCGGCCTGGATGTATCGCGACTTTGCCTGGGCTGCATGACCTATGGCGACCCGCAACGCGGCAACCACCGCTGGACCCTGGACGAGGCGGCCAGCCGCCCGTTGCTGCGCAAGGCGCTGGACCTGGGCATCAATTTCCTCGATACCGCCAACATCTATTCCGACGGCACCTCGGAGGAGATCGTCGGCCGCGCGCTGAAGGATTTCGCCTCACGCGACGAGATCGTGCTGGCCACCAAGGTGCACGGCCGCATGCACGCCGGTCCCAATGGCATGGGACTGTCGCGCAAGGCGATCATGAGCCAGATCGACCACAGCCTGCGCCGGCTGGGCACCGACTACGTCGACCTGTACCAGATCCATCGCTGGGATCCGCACACCCCGATCGAGGAGACGCTCGAGGCACTGCACGATGTGGTCAAGGCCGGCAAGGCCCGCTACCTCGGCGCGTCGTCGATGTACGCGTGGCAGTTCAGCAAGGCACTGCATCTGGCGGACCGGCATGGCTGGACGCGCTTCGCGACGATGCAGAATCACTACAACCTGCTGTACCGCGAGGAGGAGCGCGAGATGATGCCGCTGTGCGTGGACCAGGGCATCGGCGTGATCCCGTGGAGTCCGCTGGCACGCGGTCGGTTGACCCGCGACTGGAACGACAGCAGCGAGCGCATCGAGACCGACCTCTACGGCAAGACGTTGTACAACGTGCCCGATGCCGACCGCCGCGTGGTGGAGGCCGTCGCCGCGATCGCCGCAAAGCGCGAGGTGCCCCAGGCGCAGGTCGCCCTGGCGTGGATGGCGCACAAGCCTTTCATCACCGCGCCGATCATCGGCGCGTCGAAGCCGCAGCATCTGGACGACGCGGTGGCCGCGCTGTCGCTGCGGCTGGACGATGCGGAGATGGCGGCGCTGGAAGCGGCATACGTGCCGCATGCGGTGGCCGGCCACAGCTGAGCTGCGTGCCCGTGAGCACGACAGGCGGCGTCGACCACCGTGCCGACGCATGCCTGCGTGTCACGAACTGCGGCGCCTCGAGCGGAATCACCTGTCGCTGCTTGCGATGCGCACACCGATGGCGCGGCATCCGCAGGTCCCGCGGCCCACCAGCACCCGACGCCGGCGTCATGCCCCCTGCTCGGCGGCGGGCATGGAAACGCGCGACTTGCGCATCCGTTCCATGTGCGCGCCGTGTGCCGGATCAAACACGACGGCGCGGTTGCGGCCGGTGCTCTTCGCCTCGTACAACGCATCGTCGGCATGCACCAGCAGCTGGCGCAGGTCACAGCCCGACCGCACGGTCACGGCCACGCCGAAACTGGCCGTCACGGCCACGCCGAGGGCGTCGTCGCGGGCAGCCGACGCAATCGCCAGCCGCAGATGCTCGACGCGCTCGTCAATCTGGTCCAGCGTGCACTCGGGCAGCAGGATGCCGAATTCCTCACCACCGAGACGGCCGAACACGTCGGTCGAGCGCAGGTGCGGCTGGCACGCCTGCACCGCGTGCTGCAGCACCCGGTCGCCGACGGTGTGACCGAACGTATCGTTGAGCCGCTTGAACTGGTCCAGATCGATCAGCACCAGACTGGCTTCGCGCGCCGACTTGGCGCAGCGGAGCAGTTCACGCTCGGCCTCGCGGAGGAAGTGCTGGCGGTTGTAGATCCCGGTCAGGCCGTCGCGGCGTGCCTGCCTCTTGAAACTCAACTGCGAGCGCTTGAGCCGGAACGACCACAACACGATGAAGGCAAGGCTCAACAGCAGCAGCAGGATGTACAGCCGGCTGGTCACCATCGCCTTGTGATCGAGCTCCTGCTGCAACTCCAGGATCCGGTTCTGCTTGGCCAGCGCGTCGACCTGTGATTTTTTCCGCAAGACTTGCTGCTGCACGGTCTGGTAGGCCAGCGCATTGGCGCTCACCTCGTCCAGGTAACCTTTGTCGGCGGCCATGTATTTTTCGTGCCAGGCGAGGGCCTCCGCCAAATCGCCCTGCTTCTTGGCGATCAGATACAGCATGCGATAGGCGTTGGCCCGTGGTTCGGTGTATGCGTT
>JAPHUU010000015.1 GCA_026193555.1 Rhodanobacter sp. | reverse complement strand
CGATGCCACGCCACCGGAGCTGGCTGCGCTGGGCAAGGGCGAGGGCTATATCGCGCGTCAGGTCGGCGGCTGGAGCGAGCGCTGGCGCAAGGCGCTGACCGACGACTCCGACCCGTGCGAGGACATGCTGGCCTGGCTGGCGCAGCAGCAACCCCCGCGCGAGACGGCGATCTGCGTGATCCACAACGACTACCGCTTCGACAACGTGGTGCTCGATCCGGCCAACCCGCTCGACATCATCGGCGTGCTCGACTGGGAGATGGCCACCCTGGGCGATCCGCTGATGGATCTGGGCGGCTCGCTGGCCTACTGGGTGCAGGCCGACGACGACGCGGTATTCCAGTCGTTCCGCCGCCAGCCCACCCACGTGCCCGGCATGCTGAGCCGGCGCGAGGTGGTCGAGTACTACAGCGAGCGCAGCGGCTGGCGCGTGGACCGGTTCGATTTTTACGAGATCTTCGGCCTGTTCCGCTTGATGGTGATCATCCAGCAGATCCACCGCCGTTTCGTGCTGGGGCAGACCCACAATCCGCAGTTCGCCGGCTTCGGCCAGGCGGCCGCGTACATGGGTCAGCGTTGCCGGCGGCTGATCGCCCGCTCGGGACTGTGAGCATGGGCAGCGCGTTGCTGATCCGCCACGGCCAGGCCAGCTTCGGCGCCGAGGATTACGACAAGTTGTCTCACCTCGGCGAGCAGCAATCGCGCCAGCTGGGTCAGTGGCTGAGACAGACCGGGCAGCAGCCCGACCTGATCGTGGTCGGTTCCATGCAGCGACACATCCGTACGGCCGAGCTGTGTATCGAAGCAGCCGGCGTGGCACCGCCGCAGCTGACCCTGGAGCAGCTGGACGAAATCGATCACGTCGAGATCGTGGCGCGGCATCGCCCCGACTTGACCTCGTTCGAAGACATGCGCGCCGAGTTGGGCGCCAGCACCGATCCGCAACGCGCGTTCCAGCAACTGTTCGCCGCCGCGATCGCCCGCTGGACCAGTGGCCGGCACGACAGCGAGTACACGCGCAACTGGCCCGCGTTCCGCGAGCGCGTGCTGCAAGGTCTGCAGACGCTGGCCGCACACGACGCGCGCACGATCTGGGCGTTCACCTCCGGCGGCCCGATCGCGGTGATCGCCAACGCGCTGGTCGGCGCACCGGCGGACAATCCGTTTGCGCTGGGCTGGCCACTGGTGAACACCTCGCTGACCCGCGTGGCGCTGGGCGGCAACCGCCACAGCCTGATCAGCTACAACAGCTGGCCGCATCTCGAACTGGCCGGCGATGCCCGCCTCGTCACCCATCGCTGAATCCTCTCGACGAATCGCACAAGGAGCCACCCATGAGCGCACCCGACCTGTTCGACCTCAGCGGCAAGATCGCCGTCGTCACCGGCGCCAGCCGCGGCATCGGCGCCGAGATCGCCAAGCTGCTGGCGGCGCATGGCGCGCACACCATCGTCTCCAGCCGCAAGCAGGCCGACTGCCAGCGGGTGGTCGACGAAATCGTCGCCGCCGGCGGCTCGGCCGAGGCGCTCGCCTGCCACATCGGCGAGATGGAGCAGATCGGCGCGCTGTTCGCCCACGTCGAACAGACGCATGGACGTCTGGACGTGCTGGTCAACAACGCCGCCACCAACCCGTACTTCGGCCCGATCACCGAGACCGACCCGGCGATCTTCCAGAAGACGGTGGACGTGAACATCCGCGGCTACTTCTACATGTCCAGCCACGGCGCCAAGTTGATGGCGAAAAACGGCGGCGGCGCGATCGTCAACGTGGCCTCGGTCAACGGCGTCGTGCCCGGCTTCCAGCAGGGCATCTACTCGATCACCAAGGCCGCGGTGATCTCGATGACCAAGGCGTTCGCGGTCGAATGCGCCGAATCCGGCGTGCGCTGCAACGCGCTGCTGCCGGGGCTCACCGACACCAAATTCGCCTCGGTGCTGGTGAACACCCCGGCGATCCTCAAGCAGGCGCTGGCGCATGTGCCGATGCGCCGCGTGGCCCAGCCGTCCGAGATGGCTGGCGCCGTGTTGTACCTGGCCTCGCCCGCGGCGTCGTACACCACCGGCGCCGTGCTCAACGTGGACGGCGGCTACCTCAGTGTCTGATCTTTCACCCCTGTCTGGAGTTTCCCGATGACCAGGATTTCCGCCCATCGCGTTGCCGGCAAGAAGGCGTTCGTCACCGGCGCCGCCGGCGGTCTCGGCGCCGCCATCGCCCGCATGCTGGCCCGCCACGGCGCGCTGGTGTTCCTCACCGACATCGACGAAGAGGCGGTGTATGCGGTGGCCGCCGCGATCAACGCCGAGCACGGTGCGTATTGCCACCGAACTGACCGTCCGTTGCCATCACAGCTGACCAGTTCCGGCAAATAAATTGACCAGCTTCGCCAATCGACTGCCCAGTGGGCAGTTCGCTGCCGGAGATGGTCAGCTGTTTGCTGCTTTTGATGAAGAGATGGAACGTGTCATCACGACCAGCCAGTCGGCCGCATTGCCCACGATCGATTTGCTCTTCATGGTG
>JAPHUU010000097.1 GCA_026193555.1 Rhodanobacter sp. | reverse complement strand
GGTCCGGACGGAAGCCGCGCGGGCCGGGACCGTAGCTGGCGGTGGCGACGATTGCACGGGTGGCCACGAACAGCCGCGGGCCGGGGATCAGTCCCTCCTCGATCGCGCGCTTCACCGACACGTCGGCGTAGCCGGCGCCCTCGGTGCCCAGGTCGCGCAGGGTGGTGAAGCCGGCGAGCAGGGTGGCCTTCGCGTGCGCGGCGGCTTCCAGCGTGCGGTAGTCCTGCGGCTCGGTCAGTACCTGGTCGTTCCACGACGTCTCGTTGTACGGATGCAGGAACAGGTGCGAGTGCAGGTCGATCAGGCCGGGTGTGAGCGTGGCGCCGCCCAATGCGATGCGGTGCGCACCCGGCGGTGCATGGATCGATGCGGCCGGTCCCACGTCGGTGATCAGGCCATCGTGCACCAACACCGCCCAGCCGCTGTGGGCGGCGTCGCCATCGCCGGTCCATACCCGGTCGGGCAGCAGCAGCCAGTCGCCCTTCGGCGTGGCGGCGATCGCGGGGAGGCTGCACGACAGCATCAGCAGCACGGTGGCCGTCCGCCACCAGGTCATCAGGTTTGTGCGCATCGCTTCACCCCATCGGCCGAAAGTCGATGATAGCGAGCGGGCGCCGCTTTCCGCGAGGCGATCAGGCTGTGGCCGTACGGGCGCGGGTCACGCGGCTGGCGGTTTCCTTGTGCAGCTGCGCCGAGAGCCACGCGCCGGTGGCCACCAGCAAGTCGAGATCGACGCCGGTGTCCATGCCCATGCCGTGCAGCATGTAGACCACGTCCTCGCTGGCCACGTTGCCGCTGGCGCCTTTCGCGTAGGGGCAGCCGCCGGTGCCGGAGACCGAGCTGTCGACCACGCGCACGCCTTCCTCAAGGCAGGCCAGGATGTTGGCCAGCGCCTGGCCGTAGGTGTCGTGGAAATGCACCGCCAACGCCGCCATCGGCACCTCCTGCGCCACCGCCTGCAGCATCGCGCGGGCCTTCGCGGGCGTGCCCACGCCGATGGTGTCGCCCAGCGAGATTTCGTAGCAGCCGATCTCGTGCAGCCGCTTGGCCACGCGCACCACGTCGCTGACCGGCACCTCGCCCTGGTAGGGGCAGCCCAGCACGGTGGAGACATAGCCGCGCACCTTCACGCCGTCGGCCCGCGCCTGCTCCAGCACCGGCAGGAAGCGGGTGATCGACTCGTCGATCGAGGCATTGATGTTCCTGCGGTTGAATGCCTCGGAGGCGGCGGTGAACATCGCGATCTCGGTGACGCCGACCTCGCGCGCCCGCCGGTAACCCTGCTCGTTCGGCACCAGCACCGGATAGCTCACCCCCGGAAGCTTGCGGATGCCGCGATACACCTCGGCCGCGTCGGCCAGTTGCGGTACCCACTTCGGGCTGACGAAGCTGGTCGCCTCGATCGTCTGCAATCCGGTAGAGGAGAGGCGATCGATCAGCGCGATCTTCACCTCGGCCGGCAGCAGGGTCTTCTCATTTTGCAGACCGTCGCGGGCGCCGACTTCGACGATGCGGACGTGGTTGGAGGTGTTCATCAGATGCTCCGGTATTGAACGTGTAGGAGCGCACCCTGTGCGCGATGCCTTTTGTCCAGGTCAAGAGCATCGCGCACAGGGTGCGCTCCTACAAATGCGGTGGTGGCAATCAGTCGGCGAAACGCACCAATACCGCATCGGCTTCGACGAATTCGCCTTGTACGGCGCTCACGCTCTCGATGGTGCCGGCGCGCGGTGCCTTCAATGCCAGCTCCATCTTCATCGCCTCCATCACCAGCAACTCCTGGCCTTGCTCGACTGTATCGCCGGCGTTTGCCTTGACCAGCACGATGCGGCCGGGCATTGGCGCGATGAGCTGGTTGCCGCCGGCGCCTTCCTCCGATTTCCACGCGAACGCGGCGGCGCGGGTGAAGCTGTAGCGCTGGCCGTTGGTGTCGTGCAGCAGGACATGCCGCGGATCGCTGCGCAGCGGCAGGCGCAGTGCCTCGCCATCGAAACGGGCGCTCAGCACGGTGCCGTCGTGGCGGGCGCCGTGGACCGTGCAGTCGGCAGTGCCATGTTGCAGCTGGTAGTCGCCGTCATGACCGCGCGCATCGATCTCGAAGCGCTGCTCGCGCCACGACAGTGCCACGATGCGCTTGCCGGCGTGGCCGACGCGCCAGGCATCCCCCAGCGCCCACGGGGAATGCGGGTCGCTGCTGGCGGCGACCTCGGTACGTGCCTCGTGCTCGTCCTGCAGCAGGGCCGCCACGGTGGCGGCGAACAGCACGCGGTCGGTCGGTGTGACATCGCCGGTGAGAAACTCCTCGAGATGGCGGTCCAGGTAACCGGTGTCGATGCGGCCCTCGACCACGGCCGGATGCCGCGCCAGCCGTTCGAGGAAACCGATGTTCGATTTCGGGCCGACGATCTCGCACTCGGCCAGCGCCTCGCGCAGGCGCTGCAGCGCCTGGCTGCGATCGGCATCGAACACGATCAACTTGGCGATCATCGGGTCGTAGAAGATCGTTACCGTGTCGCCCTCGATCACGCCGCCGTCGATGCGCACGTGTTCCGAAGGCACGGGCAGGCGCAGCATCTGCAGCTTGCCGGAGGCGGGCAGGAAGTTCTGGTCCGGGTCCTCG
>JAPHUU010000004.1 GCA_026193555.1 Rhodanobacter sp. | reverse complement strand
TCATCCTGCTGGTGATCATCGGACTGGTTCGCCGCCGCTGACATCGGTGCATCAACTGGTCGCGCCGGCAGCCTGCCGGCGCGACTCCGCTGCTACACGCCCGATCGCTCCTCAATGAGCGGGCGGGGCCCCGATCGGCAACACCGTGCGCTGATGTGTCTCATTGATGACCTCCGCGGCGGACAGGTAGAACGCCAGCGCTGCGGTAATCAGGCCGCCATAGCCGCCGGCCACGTGCAGTACTCTCATTCCAGTCCACTCACCGGCGGCCAGCAGGAAGAAGGTGATCCACAATGCCAGGAAGATCAGCTGCAACGCGCGTGGCGCCTTGAACGTGGCTATCCACATGTAGAAGGTGAAGGCGCCCCACAGGAACAGATACCAGCCGACGAAGCCTGCAGGGACCTTGTCGTGCAGGAACAGCACGAACAGCGCAAATGACCACCAGAAGGCGCCATAGCTGAGAAATGCGGTGGCACCGAAGGTATTGCCACGCGGCAATTCCATCGCGCCGGCGATCATCTGCGCCGTGCCGCCAAAGGCCAGTGCCACGGCGAGCACCATGTTCATTGCATCGCCGGTATACCAACCGGCATTGATCATGCTCAGCAACCAGGTTGTCAGGGCGAAGCCGGCCAACCCCAGCGGGGCCGGGTTGGAGAATTTTGTCTGTGGCTGTTCATTGCTCATTGCCGGAAGCTCCCCTTTTGTGCTGTTGATCTGAAGTTGTCGATCTGAAGATGCCCGTCTGGATCCGAACGAATACACCGCATTGCATCGCACCCCTGGCTCCCACCCGATCCGCTCCGATCGACAGCGCATGCATTGACACCGCTCGGCCGAAACGTCCGCACGGACGCCCGTCGACTGGCCCAGGCGGACACCTGACGGGAGCGAGTGCTGTCGCGCGGGTTGGAAGTCAGGCCGAGCATGCTCATGCTGCGGCGCGGCGCGCCATTCGCCATTGGTCTAACCTCGACCAAAGTCGCACGGTTCGACGGCCTCCCCTGCCCGGTGACGAGGCTACACTCGGGTGGTGCCGCAACCCTCCGGGTTCGATCACCTACCATGGCCACCCAGCCGCAGGAGACTTGTCATGTCGAAGCTCTATCCGGTCAAGCCCGAGTTCGCCGCCAAGGCCCGCATTGGCAAGGACGACTACACCCGCCTGTATGCCGAATCGATCGGTGATCCTGAGGCATTCTGGGGCCGCATCGCGCAACGTATCGACTGGGCGAGGAGCCCGACCCGGATCAAGGATGTGTCGTACGATCCGAAGGATCTGCACATCCGCTGGTACGAGGATGGCCTGCTCAATGTGAGTGCCAATTGCCTCGACCGTCATCTGGCCAAACGCGGTGACAAGACCGCCATCATCTTCGAGGGAGATGATCCGGGCGAGTCTCGCAGCATCACCTACCGCGAGCTGCATGCTGAAGTCTGCAAGTTCGCCAACACGCTCAAACATCTGGGTGTCGTCAAGGGTGATCGCGTGGCGATCTACCTCCCGATGATTCCCGAGGCGGCGGTGGCCATGCTCGCCTGCGCCCGCGTGGGCGCAGTGCACTCGGTGGTATTCGGCGGCTTCTCGCCCGACTCGCTGGCCGGGCGGATCGCCGACTCGGCTGCAAAGATCGTCGTGACTGCGGACGAAGGGGTTCGTGGTGGAAAGCACATCGCGCTGAAGACGAATGTCGATGCCGCGCTGGAACGCCCCGGCACCAACAGCGTGGAGACCGTCGTCGTGGTGCGGCGCACCGGTACAGCGGTGCCGATGCAGTCGCCGCGCGACCGTTACTGGCACAACCTGATGGACGGCCAATCCGCCGACTGCCCGGCGGAGCCGATGGAAGCCGAGCATCCGCTGTTCGTCCTGTATACCTCCGGCTCCACCGGTAAACCGAAGGGCGTGCTGCATACCTCCGGCGGTTATCTGGTCTACACCAGCTATACCCACGAGACGATCTTCGACCTGCGCGAGGACGACGTGTTCTGGTGCACCGCCGATGTCGGCTGGATTACCGGGCACAGCTACGTGGTGTACGGACCGCTGGCCAATGGCGCCACCGTGCTGATGTTCGACGGCGTGCCTAACTACCCCGATTACAGCCGCTTCTGGCAAGTGGTCGACAAGCACCAGGTGACGCTGTTCTATACGGCGCCGACGGCGATTCGCGCGCTGATGCGCGAGGGCGAGGCGCCGGTAAAAAGCTGTTCGCGCAAGTCGCTGCGCCTGCTCGGCTCGGTCGGCGAGCC
>JAPHUU010000060.1 GCA_026193555.1 Rhodanobacter sp. | reverse complement strand
GCCTCGGCATGTTGCTGGATCGCATGACCGACGTCCCCCAGGGTCGCGCCCGGGCGCACCACCTCGATACCCTTCATCATCGCCTCGAAGGTGGTGTCAACCAGCCGCTTGGCCAGTACCCCGGGGGTACCGACGAAATACATGCGGCTGGTGTCACCGTGCCAGCCATCCTTGATCACGGTCACGTCGATGTTGACGATGTCACCGTCCTTGAGCACCTTGCCCTCGTTCGGGATGCCATGGCAGATCACATGGTTGACCGAAGTGCACAGGGTCTTGGGGAAGCCGTGGTAACCCACATTGGCAGGCACGCCCTGCTGCACATCGACGATGAGCTCGTAAGCCAGCCGATCCAGCTCCTCGGTGGTTACGCCGGGCCTCACATGCTCCTTGAGCATGGCCAGCACGTCGGCGGCCAGCTTGCCGGCGATGCGCATGCCTTCGAGGTCTTGGGGGGTTTTCAGGGTAATGGCCATGAGTTCCACTCATACATGGCGGCAGAAGCTTTCGGCTCAAGTCATTGAGAGTCCGACGCAACTTGCCGCACTGCCGGCGTACCGGCTACAATTCGGGAGTTCTGCTGACCTGACGTGGCCGTTACAACAGTCACAACAGCGCAAAGCGAACGGGGATTGTAACCGCCCTGCGGTGCAACCCCAACCAACGCCACACACGTTTCGGCACCGGCTTCGGGGTGCTGCGCCTTGCCCACCATGAGAATCGGGCAGGTCGCGGTCGAAGTCGGGGATACGTGGAGGTCCCAACCCCCCGGTCTCCCATCGAGACCATTGCAAGGAGTTACACCCATGGCCCAAGTCACCATGCGCCAGATGCTCGAAGCCGGCGTCCATTTCGGTCACCAGACCCGTTACTGGAACCCGAAAATGGCCCCGTACATCTTCGGCGCCCGCGGCAAGATCCACATCATCAATCTCGAAAAGACCCTGCCGCTGTTCACCGACGCGATGAACTTCCTGTCGGGTCTGGCACAGAAGCGCGGCACCATCCTGTTCGTCGGTACCAAGCGTTCGGCCCGTGAGCCGTTGGCCGAAGAGGCCGCGCGCGCCGGCATGCCGTTCGTCACCTCGCGCTGGCTCGGCGGCATGCTGACCAACTTCCGCACGGTCAAGCAGTCGGTTTCGCGCCTGAAGGAACTGGAAGCAGCCGAGACCGATGGCAGCTTCGAGAAGCTGGTCAAGCACGAAGTGCTGGCCCGTCGCCGCGAGCGCGACAAGCTGCAGGCCTCGCTGGGCGGCATCAAGGACATGAACCGCCTGCCCGACGCGCTGTTCGTGATCGACATCGGCCACGAAGACATCGCCGTGCAGGAAGCCAAGAAACTGGGCATCCCGGTGATCGCCGTGGTCGACACCAACTACAACCCGGACCTGGTCGATTACGCAATCCCAGGCAACGATGACGCGATCCGCGCGATCCAGCTGTATGCCCGCGCCGCCGCCGACTCGATCCTCGAAGGCAAGGCCGCCGCGCCGGCCGCCGCCCAGGGCGACGGCAACGATTTCGTCGAACTGGACGAGGAAGGCAACCCGGTCGCCAAGGTCGATCGCCCGCGTCGTGAAGCTGCCCCGCGCAAGGCCGCGCCGCGTCGCGAAGGTGCCCGTGCTCCGCGCAACGATGGCGCGCCCGCTGCCAGGTAAGCGCAGCGACGGCGTGATGCCGTCAAACAGGCAGGCGTTACCGGCACCGTGGCATTCAGCCGCCACGGTGCCCCCAAAAGCATCAGAGGACTACCGATGAGCAATATTTCCGCCCAACTGGTCAAGGAACTGCGCGAGCGGTCCGGCGCCGGCATGATGGAATGCAAGAAGGCGCTGGTCGAGAACAACGGCGACATCGAGATCGCGATGGAATGGCTGCGCAAGTCCGGCCTGGCCAAGGCTGACAAGAAAGCCAGCCGCATCGCCGCCGAGGGCCGCATCGTGGCCGCCCAGGCCGGCAACAAGGCGGTGCTGGTCGAGATCAACTGCGAGACTGACTTTGTCGCCAAGGACGACAGCTTCCTGAAGTTCAGCGGCGCCGTGGCTGAGATTGCCCTGAACTCCGGCGCCGCCGACATCGACGCCTTGAAGGCCGCCGCCTATCCGGGCGACGGCAGCGTCGAGGAAGCCGCCAAGGCACTGATCGCCAGTATCGGCGAGAAGATCGACGTGCGCCGCCTGGCCCGCGTGG
>JAPHUU010000129.1 GCA_026193555.1 Rhodanobacter sp. | reverse complement strand
CGGCCAGGCGCGCGCGAACAATGTGGGTTGGCGCATCGATTATCAGGTGGTCACGCCATCGCTGCGTGAGCGCCTGAGAAGCTGTTCGGTTTATCGCGTGCAACGTTTTTCCGACCACGCACCGTACATCGTCGACTATGCCGACTGAGCCGGTCGCGACGATCTCGTCGACGCTGCAACCGCGATCCTCCAAGCCTTCGGTCTGGAAATCATTCGCGCAGCCGGCGGCGTGGACGATGCTGCTGTTCGGCTTTTCGTCCGGTCTGCCCTTTCTGCTGGTGGCAGGCACGCTGGCTTACTGGCTGAAGGAAAACGGCATCGTGCTGAACGACATCACGATGATCGCCAGCGCTGGCATGACGTACGCCCTGAAGTTCCTGTGGGCGCCGCTGCTCGATCACTGGCGACTGCCCGGGTTCTCGCGGCTGGGTCGCCGCCGTGGCTGGTTGCTGTTCGCGCAGCTTGGTGTGGTGAGCGGCTTGATTGCGATGGCGATGTTGACGCCACACCAGTTGATTCCGTTTGTTGGTGCGACCCTGGCGGTTGCGCTGTTCGGTGCCACCCAGGACATTGCCGTCGATGCCTACCGCATCGAGATCGCGCCCATCGAGGCGCAGGGCGCCCTGGTCGCGACCTATTCGCTGGGTTATCGCATTGCGCTGATCATGGCTGGCGCACTGGCGTTGATCCTTGCGGATCACCTTGCCTGGAGCCGGGTCTATCTGGTGATGGCGGCGCTGATGGGCGTGCCGATCGCGGCCACCCTGCATGCGCGTGAGCCGACCGTCCATTTCGTGCGGCCCAGTCGCTGGAGCGATGCGATGCGCGAGAGCATCGTCGACCCGTTCGCCGACTTCTTTCGCCGTTACAAATGGCATCTGGCCGGCGTGACGTTGCTGTTCCTGTTGCTGTTCAAGATGCCCGAGCAGGCAACGGTCGGCGGCATCATGAGTCCGTTCTATCGTGACATGGGCTTTTCCAAGACCGAGATCGGCACCATCACCAAGATCTACGGCATCTGGATCGGCATCGTCGGCGTCTTTCTCGGTGGCGCGGCGGTGGCACGATGGGGCGCGTGGCGTCCACTGGGAGTGACCGTCGTGCTGTGTGGCTGCAGCAATCTGTTGTACCTGGCGTTGCTCGCCCATCCTGGCAATCTTGTCGTGCTGACCCTGGTCATTTCCGGCGAGAACCTCACCCTGGGCATGCTGGGTCCGCCCACCGTGGCGTTCCTTTCATCGCTGGTCAATCGCCAGCACACGGCGACGCAATACGCGTTGCTGAGCTCACTGGTCAACTTGCCGGGCAAGGTACTGGGCTTCTTTGCCGGCGGCATCGCGATGGCAACCGGATACGGCGGGTACTTCATCATTACCGTGCTGTCGATCATCCCGGCAATGGCGCTGTTCGCGCATCTGTCGACCTATTTTCGAAACGCAGAACGCATCGCAACCAACGAACTGGACGAGAAGTAGTCAGGACTGGCAATGCCTTTTCGGCGCCGGGACCCATCGCCCCGAAGCGCCCGCGCTCGATGAATCTGCCAACCGTGCCATGATCGCAGCCGTTGGAAGCATGCAGAATGCAGCATGCGCCAGCGGCGACAAATTCCGTGATTCCGCAAGAGTGAGGCCCGTGCCGGACCTGATCCTGAAACATGTGGACAGCCAGCTGGTTCAGCGCATCGAGGCGCTGGCAAGGCAGCGGTCGTGCACGGTCAATGAGGTGATGCTGGAGGCTCTGCGCAACGGGCTGGGTATATCGGCGACCCAACGGTTCAGGGAATCACGCCGTGACGACGAGGCATTGAGCGTGTTGCCCGGTCAATGGGCAGCGGATGAACGCGGCGCATTCGAGGAGGCCATGCAAGCGCTGGCGCAAACCTCTCCCACTCAACTGGCGCCGGAAACGATTCGCGCAGGGGGTTCCGGCACGGGCGGGGCCAAGTAGATCGCGCCCAATACCCGCGGGCCACGCGCTCCGGTCACCGCCGGCAGATTGCCGGGCAGGTTCAGCAGTCTCTGTCGCGCGAGCCACGCAAAGGCTGTGGCCTCGAGGAAGTCAGCGTCAATGCCATGCTCGGCGGTGCTGCATACTCCGCGCGGCGCCAGCAATTCGCGCAGTCGCTGCATCAATGCCCCATTGTGCGTCCCGCCACCGCAGGTCAGTACATCGGTGGAGTGCGGCGCCTGCTCTGCAATCGCTGCGGTCACGCTGCGTGCGGTCAGCTCCAACAGGGTCGCCTGGACATCTGCAGGTTCCAGTGCCGCCATTCGGGGATGACTGGCCAGCCAGTTCAGATGAAAGTACTCACGCCCCGTGCTCTTGGGAGGGGGCAGGGCAAAATAAGGGTCGGCAAGCAAGGCGTCCAGCAGCGGCGTATCGATCTTGCCGCTCGCCGCAAACGTACCGTCGCGATCGAATGGTTCGCCGCTATGACGCAGGCACCAGGCATCAAGCAAGCCGTTGGCTGGTCCGGTATCGAAACCCAGCACGCCGCCGTCGGCCGCCAGCACCGTGATATTGGCGATGCCGCCGAGGTTGAGCACCACCCGCGTCTGGCCGGGTTGAGTCAGCAGCATGGCGTGCAATGCAGGCAGCAGCGGTGCGCCCTGTCCGCCGGCGGCGATGTCGGCGCGACGAAAATCTGCAACGACATCGATACCGCAACGCTCGGCGATCACCGTGGGGTCGCCCAGTTGCAGCGTGAAGGGATACCTTCCGGTCGGACGATGCCGCAAGGTCTGCCCATGCGAGCCGATCGCCCGCACGGCCTCCGCCGATACCGAGCATTGCTTCAGCAAGGCCAGTGCTGCATCGGCGAAATGGTGGCCGACTTCCACGTCGAGCCTGCCATATGCGTCCAGATCCAGCGCAGCTTCATCCTGGGCCAAGGCCAGCATGCGTTCGCGCAAGGCAGTTGGCCATGGGTGTGCCAGCGTGCCCTGTACCTCGGGTGCGCCGCGACCGAAGTCGATCAGTGCAGCATCGATGCTGTCGGCACTGGTGCCGGAAATCAGACCGAGATAAAGCCCGTCAGCCGTGGATGAGATCATTGACCTATTCGTCGTGGTGGGCGGTAGCCTCGCGACGCGCCAACCTGATGTTGGTGTCGGTCGTCTTGATTCTGGCCACCATCGGTTGCACCTGTTGCTCGAATTGCGCGAGCATTCTTGGTGGCAGTGGCTGTGGCTTGGGCATGGTGATGGTCAGCGGATTCTCCTGCTTTCCGAAGACCCGTACTTCATAGTGAAGATGGGGCCCGGTTGCCAAGCCGGTCATGCCGACAAATCCAATCACTTGACCCTGACGTACGTGCGTGCCCACCCGTTCGCCGTGCTCGAACCGCGACATGTGCCCGTAGGCAGTGGAGTACTTTGCGCTGTGCTTGATCAGCACGAAGTTGCCAAAACCGTGCTCCCAGCCGCGATAAGCGATGACGCCGTCCCCGGCAGCATGAATGGGGGTGCCCGTGGGCGCGGCGTAATCCACGCCTTTGTGTGCCCGTGTATAGCCGAGGATAGGATGCTTGCGGGCTACGCTGAAACGCGATGAGATACGGCTGAATGCCACGGGGGTGCGCAGAAGTGATTTGCGCAGCGGCCGTCCCTCCTCGCTGTAGTAGTCATAGCTGCCGTCGGGCTTCTTGAAGCGATAGGCCGTGTAGCGCTGACCGTGATTGAGGAACTCGGCCGCGATGATGTCACCGGATTGATAATAGGCGCCATCGCGGTAGATATCGTCATAGATCACGGTAAAGCTGTCGCCGCTGCGAATGTCCTTGATGAAGTCGATATCGTATTTGAAGACATCGGCGAGTTTGACCATCATTCCCTCGTCGAGCCCGGCCTTGGCGCCGGCACCGAATAGCGAGCTTTCGATGACAGCGTGGGCAATATGCATGCGCTGCTCCATGGCGCGGGCCTGCATGGTCAGAGTCGGCTGGTCGGCGTCGAGGCGCACGGTGGCACGCGTGGCACTGTCCTTGTCGAAACGGAAACCTTTCAGGCTGCCGTCGTTGCCCAGCAGGAAGTCGAATTCCTCACCGGGATAGATACTGTGCAAGGCGGACTTGGCTACGCCAGCGGTGTCCATCACCTTCTGCAGCTCCGTCATGCTGAGGCCGCGCTCACTGAAGATGTCGGAGAGCGTCTGGCCGGGCTTCACCTGCACGGCTTGCCAGTCATCGACCGTGGGAACACTTGCGGCCATCGGATCCGCCTTCGGCAAAGCCAACGGCAACAACGCATGTGCCGTGGGTACCTCGGTCGGGCGCATGGCGCTGGCCCACGACGGCATGATCAAGCCGGACAACAGGGTGATCAGCAGCGCGGTGCCAGCGAGCACCCAGTGTTCACGGTGCCACTGGATCGGCTCCACCGCAGCCGAACGATTGAATGACCAATGGGCACGGAGCTCGTAGAAACGTGAATGTCGACGCTGTGCCTTGCGACTGATGGCTTGCTTGCGCGCATGATGCGCACCCAGATTCTCTTCAGCCATGCTCAGCGCACTCCACGGTATTTTTCAGCAGACGATGTACCATAACGGCCATGTGCAAAGAGTGTCAACGCCTTTTCCATCAAGGGTTTGCGTGACATTTGTGATTAACGCACAATTAACGTTGACCGCACGACCGAGCTGGTCGTGCGTCATATCGTCCTACTGACACCTAGAGAGAAATGCATGAGCGAGCTTGAGCAGGCGCTGGCCACGATTGCGCGTGGCGCCGACGAAATCATCAAGCGGGAGGACCTGGCCGAACGCCTGAGGGAAGGTCGACCGTTGCGCATCAAGGCGGGCTTCGACCCTACCGCACCGGATTTGCATCTTGGGCACACGGTGTTGCTGAACAAGATGCGGCAGTTCCAGGATCTGGGCCACCAGGTGATCTTCCTCATCGGCGACTTCACAGGAATGATCGGCGACCCGACCGGCAAGAACATTACGCGCAAGCCACTGACCCGCGAGGACGTGCT
>JAPHUU010000312.1 GCA_026193555.1 Rhodanobacter sp. | reverse complement strand
TCGGCGCCGATGTGCGCTGGGCCTCGTGCAACATCTTCTCGACCCAGGACCACGCTGCCGCCGCGATCGCCGTGACCGGCACACCGGTATTTGCCTGGAAGGGCGAAACGCTGGAGGAATACTGGGATTGCACGCTTGAGGCGCTGACCTTCCCCGGCCAGGGCGCCGACCAGTACCTCGGGCCGCAACTGGTGGTCGATGACGGCGGCGATGTCACGCTGCTGATCCACAAGGGCTACGAGCTGGAGAACGGCTCGGACTGGGTCAACGAGAAGGCTTCCTCGCACGAGGAGCAGGTGATCAAGAACCTGCTCAAGCGCGTGCAAGCCGAACGCCCGGGCTTCTGGCATACCGTGGTGCGCGACTGGAAGGGCGTCTCCGAGGAGACCACCACCGGCGTGCATCGCCTGTACCAGATGGTGGAGGCCGGCAAGCTGCTGGTGCCGGCCATCAACGTCAACGACTCGGTGACCAAGAGCAAGTTCGACAACCTCTACGGCTGCCGCGAATCGCTGGCCGATGGCCTGAAGCGCGCGATGGACGTGATGCTGGCCGGCAAGGTCGCCGTGGTCTGCGGTTACGGCGACGTCGGCAAGGGTTGCGCGCACAGCCTGCGTGCCTATGGCTCCCGCGTGGTAGTCACCGAGATCGATCCGATCAACGCGCTGCAGGCGGCGATGGAAGGCTTCGAGGTCAACACCGTCGAGTCGACCCTGGGTCGCGGTGACATCTACGTCACCACCACCGGCAACAAGGACGTGCTGACGCTGGATCACCTGAAGGCCATGAAGGACCAGGCGATCGTCTGCAACATCGGCCACTTCGACAACGAGATCCAGGTCGACGCGCTGAACACGATGGCCGATGTGCAAAAGATCAACATCAAGCCGCAGGTGGACAAGTACGTGTTCCCGGACGGCCACGCGATGTTCCTGCTTGCCGAAGGGCGGCTGGTCAACCTGGGCTGTGCCACCGGCCACCCCAGCTTCGTGATGTCCAATTCGTTCTCCAACCAGACCCTGGCACAGATCGACTTGTGGGCGAACAAGGATTTCTACGAGCCGAAGGTCTACATCCTGCCCAAGAAGCTCGACGAGGAAGTGGCGCGCCTGCACCTGGAAAAGATCGGCGTGAAGCTGACCCGGCTCACCAACGATCAGGCCGCCTACCTTGGCGTGCCGCTGGACGGCCCGTACAAGCCGGAGCACTACCGCTACTGATCCGCTTCCCCGCCGACAGGCGGTGGTTCCGGCAAGGCGCGCGGCTCGACTGCGCGCCTTTTTCATGCCTGCCCCCCCGGACTTCGGTGAAGAACTCTCTGGGAACGACTGCACGGTCATCTGAAACATTCAGATGCCACCCGCACGGCCCGATCGCGATCGCTCGAACAACCTGCCTCGCGCCTGATCGATCGGCATGCGCGCACCGCTGGCGACCATGACGGCAGGCCTCTTGCACATTGCGCCCTGCCAGCCCCGTGCATTCGCGGCGATGCTAGGATGCAGGGAGCTTGTTCCGGTATCGGGATGGGAAAATGGGGAAATCCGTCAAGGATCGTGTTCCGGCGATCGTGGTGGGCCGTGGGCCGACCGCACTCGGCATTCTGCGCTGCCTGAAACTTGCCGGGATACCTGCCTATGTCGCCTGCCCAGCTGGCGATCAGGTCACGCGATCACGCTGGTATCGCCCTACGCCTGGCCCAGCGCCGTGGGATGGCTCGATCGGCCCGCATGCCTGGGAAATCCTGCGCGACATGCCGTTGGCGGAAGCCGTGCTGATCCCGGGCGCCGACGACCTTGCCCTGTGGATGACTGACATCCCGCACAGCGACCTGGGCGGGCGCTTCCGGGTCAGTACCAGTTCGCGCCTGACACAGGAGATCCTGCAAGACAAGGCGCGATTTGCGGCCCTCCTGCAAGATGCTGACGTCCCTCATCCGCCCACCTTCAGCATCGGCTCGGTCGCCGACATCGAGGCGATTCCGTTCGACCGACTTGACCGCCTGTTCATCAAGCCGGTCAATTCGCAGAAGTTCAGCGACGTGCTTGGCGTCAAGGGCATCTGGGTCAGCAGCAGGAAGGATCTGCTCGACGCCTGGCAACGGCTGCACGTACATGGGTTCGAGCTGATGGCCCAGGAATATGTGCCAGGAACGGCGGCCGACCACTATTTCGTCGATGGATTTCGCGACGCGAATGGTCGACTGACCGGGCTGTTCACGCGCCGGCGCATCCGCATCCATCCACCGGACTTCGGCAACAGCTCGTACTGCCAGAGCATCCCCGCGGCCAACCTGCAGGCACCCATCGACAGCCTGGACATGCTGCTCTCGAAACTGGATTACCGGGGCATCTTCAGCGCGGAGTTCAAGCGCGCCGCGAGAGACGGCCAGTTCCGCATTCTGGAGGTCAACACACGTGCATGGACCTATGTGGAATTCGCCGCGCGCTGCGGCGTCAACGTCTGCGAGATGGCGTATCAGGACGCGCTGGGCCTGCCGGTGGCCGTCGCATCCATGGGGTACACGGTGGGCGCCGGTTGCGTGGACCTGCATCGGGACATCAACTCGGTGATGGCACAGAATGTGGCGAGCCGCGGGCCGCTGCCCCGGATACTGCTGCAGTGGGCGCGCGCCCACTTCCATTCGTTCCGGTTCGACGATCCCAGTCCCGGGCTGTCGATCGCACGGGACATCCTGTCGCTGCGCCTGAAGCGGCGCTTCGGAAGCGGATGAGCTGAGCTTCCGGCCTGACGGCTGTTTGATGCAGTCATGCGGGAACGGCCCGTGCCCGCCAACGGCAGGGCTTGCACCGCGAGATTGCCGGACGGCACAACCGGCGAGCCGGATCCTGACGATGCCGTTGCGCCACGGCTGCCGCAACCCGCGTCGGCGGCACCGCCGAGCCCCCGCCTGGATGGCCGTTCATGCCCTTCGCCGCAAAGCGGACGCCGAGGGCATTATTGGCCATCCCTGCACGTCACTCGACCACGACGGCCGCGCACCAGACGGCGAGTGGCGGCAAGCGGCGCTGCCAGCCGCCCAGGATCTGGCGGGCCGGCGGCCCGAGCCGAACCGAACCGCGAATCGGCTCATCTTTCGTTTCATTTCGGCGCTGCTCACGCATAGCTAACGTGGCGCAGTGCAGCATGACAATGCGGCATATTGTCGCTATATGTTCGCATACCCCCAGGGGTATCAAATTCTCCTGACTACCGACCCGGCAAGGGTCGCATCGGAACCGCCAATGATGAAACAACGCCCGATCTGGAACTCTCACGCGGCCGGGGCCGTGCTCGGCCTGGTGCTGCTGCTCACCTTCGTGCTGACCGGGCATGGTCTGGGTGCGTCCGGTGCGCCTACCGCCATCGCGGCCGCCGCCGCAAACGTCGTGGCGCCGGCCGCGACGCAAGCGAACGATTATCTCGGCTGGATGGTCGAGGGCGGACGCAATCCGCTCAATTCGTGGATCACCTGGGAAGTCATCGGCGTTGCACTGGGTGCGCTGGCAGCGGCCTGGTGGTCGGGCCATCTGCGCGTCCGCCTTGAAGGCCCACCGCGCGCCAACAACTCCGGACGACTGGCGCTGGCATTGGCCGGCGGCATCCTGTCCGGCTTCGGCGCCCGGGTCTCGGCCGGCTGCACCAGCGGCCTCGGCCTCTCCGGCTCGGCAACCCTGGCCACTGCGGGTTTTGTTTTCCTGATCGGCTTCTTTGGCGCGGGAGTGTTGACCGGACTGCTGACACGGAGGATGTGGAAATGACCTTCCCGATGGGTTTGGCCGGGCCGATCTCGGGCCTTGTATGCGGCGTACTGTTTGGCTACGTGCTGCAACGTGGGGGATTGGGCAATGGCTGCCGGCTGACGGCGCAATTGCGGCTGCAGGATTGGACCGTCTTCAATGTGATGTTCACCGCCATTCTGGTGTCGGCCGGCGGTCTCTACGTACTTGAGCTGGCAGGCGTCATGCACGCCGCGGACATATTCATACCGACGACCTTCCTCTGGGCAACCCTGCTCGGCGGCGTGCTGATCGGCGTCGGCATGGCCATTGGCGGATATTGCCCGGGGACGTCGGTGGTCGGCGCTGCAGCTGGACGCATCGACGGCATCGTTTTCTTTGCCGGATTGATCATCGGTGTCGTTGCCTTCGCCGGCATCTACACCCCCATCACTCCCCTGCTGGGCGCCGCAGCGGGTCCGCAGGCGCAGACCTTGGGCGATCTGCTTGGGCTGCCCGCGTGGGCAGTGCTTGCCATCCTGACAGGTGTCGCGGCGGGCGTCTGGTGGTTTACCCGGCGCAGCGCGGCAAGCCCAGCCATCACCTGCGCCGACTGATCCGCCCCCCCATCACCGAGAGGACCACACGATGAAATCAACGAGCAAGAAACAGAAGCTGTCGCTGAGCGGAAAGCTGTCACTGGTGACCCTGGCACTCGCTGCCATGGCGCCCCT
>JAPHUU010000084.1 GCA_026193555.1 Rhodanobacter sp. | reverse complement strand
TATCCGGATGAGGAGTCCTATCGGATATCGCAGCAACAGGCGCTGGATACCATCGACCAGCAGATCCACACCACCCAGATCAACATGCGTAGCCAGGAAAAGGCGCTGACTGACCTGCTCAGCCGTGCCGCCGAGATCGAGCGCGCCAAGAAAACCGTGCCGCGGTTTCTGATCGACAGCATTGCCGATCAACGCAACGTGGTGACCGGGCTGCGCAGCAAGCAGGAAAGCCAGCAGGCCGAGCGCGGGCGAACCGTTGAGCTGCAATCCCGGCAATTGCAGCACTATCGGGAACTCAAGACCGCACAGAAGCAACCGGCTGACTGACCATCGGCCGCGGGAGGCCCGTGAGCCGGAATGCATCCGCCCCTCGCATGCGCCGAACCAAACCGGTTCAGAACGGCATCTTCAATCCGGGATCGACGGCCAGCAGCTGCTTGCGGAAGGCCAGCTGGATGCGTTTGAGCGTAAGCGCGCTTTCCGCCTCGAACCGCAGCACCAGCACCGGCGTGGTATTGGAAGCTCGCACCAGTCCCCAGCCATCCGGCCAGTCCGCGCGCAGGCCATCGATGGTGATCAACGTGGCATCGTCGAAGTGGGCCTGCTCGCGGAACTTGTCCATGAACCGGTAGTGCTCGCCTTCGGCAAATTCGATCTTCAATTCGGGTGTCGAGACGCTCTTCGGCAGCGTGTCGAAGATTTCCTCGGGCGTGCGTCCCTGCGCATCGCCGGCAAGTATTTCAAGCAGCCGGGCGGCGGCATAGATGCCGTCATCGAACCCGTACCAGCGCTCCTTGAAGAAGAAGTGTCCGCTCATCTCTCCGGCCAGCTCGGCACCGGTCTCGCGCATCTTGGCCTTGATCAGCGAGTGGCCGGTGCGCCACATCAGCGGACTGCCGCCGGCATCGAGCACCTGCCCCTTCAGATGACTGGTGCACTTGACGTCATAAATGATCGTGGCGCCCGGCTGACGCGACAGCACGTCCCTCGCGAACAGCATCAGCAGGCGATCGGGATAGATGATTTCGCCGGATCGGGTGACGACGCCCAGACGATCGCCATCGCCATCGAAGGCCATGCCCAGATCGGCATCGCACTGCCTCACCGCGTGGATGAGATCTTCGAGATTCGCGGGATCGGATGGATCCGGGTGATGGTTCGGGAAGGTGCCGTCGACATCGCAATACAGCGGAACCACCTCGCAGCCGACGCCCTCCAGCACCTGCGGAGCCAACTCGCCGGGGATGCCATTGCCACAATCGACGACCACCTTCAGCCGCCGTTCGGCCAGCACATCGGAGACGATTTTCTCGACGTAGTCGGGAGCGACATCGACCTGACGCAGGCCGCCGGTTCCGCCGTCGTCGAGCGCGTTGTCGGCCATCCGTTGATACAGATCCTGGATCGCGCCCTCAGCCAGGGTTTCTCCGCCGATAACGATCTTGAAGCCGTTGTAGTCCGGCGGATTGTGGCTGCCGGTGACCGCCACGCCGCAGCCGGTATTGAAGCGATAGGCGGCGTAGTAGACGACCGGTGTCGGCGCCGCGCCGATATCGATCACGTCGACGCCTGCGGCACGCAAACCATCGGACAACGAGCCGGCCAGCTCAGGCCCGGACAGCCTTCCATCGCGGCCAACCACGATTTCGCGCAGGCCCTTTTCGTTCATCAGCGTGCCGATCGACTGACCCAGCGCGTGCGCGACCTCCCCGCTCAACGTCTTGCCGACCACGCCGCGCACGTCGTACGCACGAAAGATGCTCGGGTCCACCGTGACACCCGGCTTTGCGACCTTCGCGACCGATGCCGGAGTTGGAGTTATTGGAGGCGGTGATGGTGCGGCCACTGCTGCAGACCTGGCCGACGCGGCCATGTTTGCGATTCTGGCGGGCAGCTCCACGTCATCCGCCACTGCCGCCGATTGCCAGCCGCCGCGCATGCGCATGCGCAGCAAGTAGAGCCCCCCGGCGAGCCCGAGCAGGGCCAGCAGCGCACTCATTGGCCACGGCGTGGACAGCACGATGAAGGCACCGGGCAATGCGGCGCGCACGGTAAATACGCTTCCCGGCACCGGCTTGCCGAGCTCCTCGGCTTCGCCCGAGGAGCTGCCATTGGACAGCAGTTGCAGGCTGCCCGGCTCGTCGCCCTGCCGCAGGTCAAGTCGCCCGCTCGCCGGCGATACCGACTCGAAGCGCTTTTGCAGCGGGTCGAAACTCAGTTCGACCCAGGCCCATGCCCGGACTTGCGGCGCCCCCATCGGAATCACCACGCTCAAGCGTCGATCGCCGCCGCTGCCGGCAACACTTTCCATTTGCGGCTCACCCTCGGCGCCTTGAGCGGCCATCAGCTGGGCAGCCTTGGCATAGCCGAATTCGCGGTAATTGGCGTGCAGCACCTCGCCCAGATCGCCGCTGTAGAACTCCACCGCGACGGACTGCGGGAGTTGCATGCGAACCATGATGGCGTCCTGCTGCGCGTGGCTCATTACCGTGTCAGGATCGACCAGAGCCAGTACCCGCTGAACCTTGCTGCGTTGCCTGACGAGTTCGTCCGCCACGGCACGAATCGCCTGGTTCTGGGCGGCATGGACACGCTCCACCGCACTGGCCTGAGTGGCAATCAGCCAGGTCTGCCATGCGCAAAACAGCCCCAGCAGCAACAGCAGCGTGCCGCCGGCCAGGGGAACCGCCGTGCGCCAGTCGACTTGCCGCCGACGTCGGCGCCCGCTCGCTTTGTCTACTGCCATTTTCCGCCCTCGCAGGTTGCGCCGGACCCGGTCTGATGCATACCGAACCAGCCCATCCTATGTGATCCCCGTCGAGCCAAACCCGCCACTTCCGCGCGCACTGGGCGCAAAATCGGTCACGACATGCAGCCTCGCCTGAGCGACCGGCACCAGCAACAGCTGCGCGATGCGATCGCCTACGGCAATGGTGTACGACTGCCGGCCTCGATTCCAGCAGGAAATCATCAGCGGACCCTGATAGTCGGCATCGATCACCCCGACCAGATTGCCCATTACCAGACCGTGCTTGTGGCCCAGCCCCGAGCGCGGGACGATCAACGCGCACCAGCCCGGATCACCAATATGGATCGCGATGCCACTGGGCACCAGGGCGCTCTCGCCCGGCGCCAACGTCAGTGGCAGTTCCAGCGCGGCGCGCAGATCCATGCCGGCGCTGCCGGGCGTGGCCACCTCGGGCAACGGAATACTGTCGCCAAGACGCGGGTCGAGGATCTTCAGCTCGATGTCGATCACCGGCGACTGGCCCGGTAGCGCACGGCTACCTGTGCAATCAGTTGCCGCGCCAGCTCCGGCTTGGCCGCGCGCGGCAGCTCGACCGCACCATCGGCCCAGTACAACTGCAATGCGTTGTCGGCCGCCTCGAAGCCGAGGCCATCGCCGACCTGATTGGCAGCGATCATGTCCAGTCCCTTGCGCCGCAGCTTGTCCTGGGCGTAATCCGCCACATCGTGGGTCTCGGCCGCAAAACCGACCAGGAACGGATGCTCCGGCTGCGTCGACAGGCTGGTCAGGATGTCCGGATTCTCGCTGAGCTGCAGTGCCAGCTTGGCGCCATCGAGTTTCTTCAGCTTTTGCGCGGAAACTTCGTTCGGGCGGTAGTCACCGACGGCCGCCGCGGCAATATAGATATCCGCCTGCCGCGCCGCATCCAGCACGGCCGCGTGCATCTGCGCCGCGCTGCGCACGTCGATGCGTTGCGCGACACCGGCAGGTGTGGCCAGGCTGACCGGCCCGGCCACCAGGGTCACCTCGGCACCGGCCTGCGCGGCCGCTTCGGCCACGGCGAAGCCCATCCGGCCGGAACTGCGGTTGCCGATGAAGCGCACCGGATCGATGTCCTCGTAGGTCGGGCCGGCGCTGACCAGCACATGCAAGCCATCCAGGACGCCGCCACCGAAGGACGACTGCAAGGCATTGCGCAATTCATGCGGTTCCAGCATGCGCCCGCTGCCGACATCGCCGCAGGCCTGTTCACCATCCGCCGGTCCCAGCACATGTGCGCCGCGCTGGCGCAGCAGCGTGACGTTCGCCTGCACGGCCGGGTGCGCCCACATCTGCTGGTTCATCGCCGGTGCCAGATACAGCGGTGCGGCGCTGGCCAGGCACACGGTGGCCAGCAGGTCATCGGCATGGCCATGAGCGAGGCGGGCGATGATGTCGGCGCTGGCGGGCGCAATGAGGATGCGTTCGGCCCAGCGCGCCAGTTCGATATGTCCCATCGCTGCCTCGGCCTGCTCATCCCACAGGCTGACCCGAACCGGCTGACCGGACAGCGCCTGGAAGGTGGTCGGGCTGACGAACTGGGTGGCGCCCTCGGTCATCACCACGCGCACCTCGGCAGCCAGCTCGCGCAGGCGGCGAACCAGTTCACAGGACTTGTAGGCGGCGATACCGCCGGATACTCCCAGCAGGATGCGGCGTTGGGCAAGACTCATATGTAGGGCAGGCCTGACAATCGGGCAGAGTCGTAGCTTACCGGATTCACCCTGTCTGGCCGCTGCCCGCATGCGAGTGGCCCCGGCAAGCTGAATCAATGAGCATCCGCGACTGGCCCGAAGGCGAACGCCCCCGTGAAAAGCTGCTGTCACGTGGCAGCTCGGCGCTTTCCGACGCCGAGTTGCTCGCGGTATTGCTCGGTAGCGGCAGTCGCGGCAAGGACGCTATCGCCCTCGGCCGGGAGCTTCTGAGCGCCGCCGGTAGCCTGGGTGCGCTGCTCGGCCGACCGGATCAGCCGATCAAGGCCAGTGGACTGGGCCCTGCCAAGCGAGCGCGCATCGCCGCGGCACTGGAGCTGGCCCGCCGCAGTCTGGCCGAGCAGCTGCAGCAGCGGCCAAGCCTGGGCAATCCGCGCGACAGTGGCGATTACCTGCGCGCGCGGCTGCGTCACCTGCCCTACGAGGTTTTCGGCTGCCTGTTCCTGGACAACCGCCACCGCGTGCTGGCGTTCGAGGAGCTGTTCCGCGGCACCGTGGACGGCGCCAGCGTGCACCCTCGTGAGGTCGTCCGGGCCTGTCTCCAGCACAACGCCTGCGCGGTGATATTCGCGCACAACCACCCTTCAGGCGTGGCCGAACCAAGCGCCGCCGACCGGGCGATCACGCACGAATTGCGCGATGCCCTGCAGTTGGTCGGTGTGCGCGTGCTGGACCACTTGGTGATCGGCAGCGGCGAGCCGGTGTCGATGGCCGCTCGCGGCCTGCTCTGATCCCATGCCAGCTGCAAAAAAAATGCGGCGTGGGATGAGCCACGCCGCGAGGCCGATGGGGAGGGGTTCGGCGTCTTTGCATGCCGTGCCATGCGAGGGGAGTCACGTGTGGCACCCGCGCAGTGTCGCAGCGCCGCATGACAGACCAGTGACGGCTGCCCGTTGCATCGTCTGCCGCGTGAACCCGGCAAAACTTATGCACATCGCGTGGAAAGACCCACTTGCCCGCCACATCGAATGTGCGCTCATATATGAACGTCGTAATTCGTTGATATAGAAACATAAATTCCTGTGAAATAGCCGTTTATTCCATATCGCGACCGAGGCCGGGGTCGTGGCCTCCGGGTTCTTCACAGAGTTATCCACAAGCGGTATGGCTGCAGTGCACCACGCGGGATGACTTTGCACCCGCATCAGGCCAGACCGGCTTATCGAACGTGCCGGGGGCGCTCAGCGGTATGGCAGTCTGTTAGAGTTGCCGGTTCCATCACGAATCCGACCCTCTCCGTGAAAGCACAGCTGCGCGAACTGGTCCTGCAGGCCATCCAGGCCTTGCAAGGCGATGCCACCCTTCCTGCCGACCTGGTTGTCCCTGGATTCGTGATCGAGCGCGCACGCAGCCGCGAACACGGTGATTTCGCCTGCAACGCGGCGATGCTGCTGGCCCGGCCGGCCGGTGCCAAGCCGCGAGAGCTGGCCGAAAAGCTGGTCGCAGCGCTGCCGGCCAACCGACTGCTCGCCAAGGTGGAGATCGCCGGCCCGGGCTTCATCAACTTCCATCTGACGACCGACGCCTGTCACGCCGAAGTGCGGTGCATCCTGGAGCAGGGCGATCGCTACGGCCGCAACGACAGCGGCGGCGGACGCACGGTCGGGGTGGAATTCGTCTCGGCCAACCCGACCGGCCCGCTTCACGTGGGCCACGGTCGTGCGGCCGCGATCGGCGATTGCCTGAGCCGGCTGCTCGATGCCACCGGCTGGGACGTGAAGCGCGAGTTCTACTACAACGATGCCGGCGTGCAGATCACGAACCTGGCGATCTCGGTGCAGGCACGGGCACGTGGCATCACGCCGGACGACGACAACTGGCCGGACAACGGCTATCGCGGCGATTACATCGCCGAGGTGGCGCGTGCCTATCTCGATGGCGAATCGGTAGTGGCCGATGGCCAGACCGTAACCGGGGCAGGCGATGTCGACGATCTCGAGGCGATCCGCCGTTTTGCCGTGGCCAGCCTGCGCCGCGAACAGGACCTGGATCTCAAGGCGTTCGGCATCAGCTTCGACGTGCACTTCCTCGAATCCTCGCTGTACAGCGAGGGCAAGGTGGAGGAAACGGTGCGCGAACTGGTCGCCCACGGCCACACCTACGAGGAAGGCGGCGCGCTGTGGCTTCGCACTACCGACTACGGTGACGACAAGGACCGCGTGATGCGCAAGTCCGACGGCAGCTACACCTATTTCGTGCCGGACGTGGCCTATCACCTGAGCAAATGGCAGCGCGGCTACCAGCGCGCGATCACCGAGCTGGGATCGGACCACCACGGCTCGCTGGCGCGAGTCAGGGCCGGCTTGCAGGCGCTGGATTGCGGCATTCCCAAGGGCTGGCCGGAGTACGTGCTGCACCAGATGGTCACCGTGATGCGCGGTGGCGAGGAGGTGAAGATCTCCAAGCGCGCGGGCAGCTACGTGACCCTGCGTGACCTGATCGACGAAGTCGGCCGCGACGCGACGCGCTACTTCCTGATCGCCCGCAAGTCCGATTCGCAACTGGTGTTCGACGTCGACCTGGCCCGCTCGCAGAGCAACGACAATCCGGTCTACTACATCCAGTACGCCCATGCCCGCGTCTGCAGCGTGCTGCGCCAGGCCGCCGAGAAGGGCCTCAGCTTCGATCTGCACGAAGGCCTGGACCAGCTGGCGCGACTGGACACCGAGCACGAGCAGATCCTGCTGACCGAGCTGTCCAAATATCCGGAACTGATCGAGACCGCCGCCGCCAACCTCGAACCGCATCTGTTGGCGGCATGGTTGCGCGAGCTGGCCAACGCGTTCCACACCTATTACAACTCGCACCAGTTCCTGGTCGAGGACGCCGCGCTGCGCAACGCGCGACTCACCTTGGTGGTCGCCACCAGGCAGGTATTGAAGAATGGGCTGGGCCTGTTGGGCCTGAGCGCCCCGGAGAGCATGTGATGGCAACTCGCAAGGGCAAGGGCCGGCAGGCCGTACGCAATGGCAGCCGGGGTTTCCCCGGCTGGG
The DNA here is from genome assembly GCA_026193555.1 of Rhodanobacter sp. GTDB lineage: Bacteria > Pseudomonadota > Gammaproteobacteria > Xanthomonadales > Rhodanobacteraceae > Rhodanobacter. The sequence goes on along the minus strand of JAPHUU010000084.1, from coordinate 460 downwards.
GTTATGCCGCGATCGGCATTCTCATCGGTGCCATCCTGATGGCCGTGATGATGCGTGGCAGCCTGCTCGGCAGCCTGGGCAAGCACGCCGGTCCGAAAGCCAACCCCGAAGCCACCGCCCAGCGCGGCAGCGAGCCGGGCGTACTGGAACCGACCGGCAGCGAGAGCACACCGAAGAAACCGCAATACGACTTCTATTCAGTGCTGTCGGAAAAGGAAGTGCGCATTCCGGATGCCGAAATCAGCGCGCAAGCACGGGCGGAAGAACAGCAGAAGCAGCTCGCCGCACAGCAGCAGGCGCAGCAGCAACAGGCCGCGAACGCCACGGCCAACGCGCCACGGGCCGTCATCAGCCAGGACATCACCGCCGCACCGGCCAGCACGCTGCCCACACCTGCCGCAGGCAGCGGCTACATGCTGCAAGTCGGTGCGTTCCCCAACGCCGCCGATGCCGAGACGCT
>JAPHUU010000308.1 GCA_026193555.1 Rhodanobacter sp. | reverse complement strand
CCCGATGTCCGCAAGCCATGTGCGCTCCACGGTGATCGAGGCGGCCGCCGTCCAGGCCGCGATGCAACCCTGGATCGAGATGGAGTGCTATCAGCTGGGGCGGGGCAGGCGGCTCGCGCAGTTGGACAGCCTTGAGCTCGGTAGCCAGCAGATCGTCCGGGAGCACCAGGAGGCCGCGGTGCAAAAGCTGGGCATCACGCCGCCGAATCTCTGTACCGTCTCGTGTTGCACGCCGGACCCGAAGTTCCGCTTTTCAGAACTTTGCGCGGGCAATGCCGATACCCTCTTTTTCATGCCTGGAAACAACGAATTCGATCTTTACGTTCCTGCGGGCGCCCAAACCACCTACATCAGTTTCAACCAGAATGAGTTCATGAACGGTGCGCGGGTTCTTGATCCGGCGCAGTGGGAACGCGCACCGCCGCAGCTGCTATCCATCACCACCACGCAACAAGCCAGTTTCAGTCGTCTTCTAAATCAATTTCTCGAGGCAGATGGAACACCAGCGGCGTTGGATGAACTTGTTGACACATCGGTCATGCACGGCGTTCTGCTGCAAACCATCCTGCAGATGGTTGTCTCGCCAGGAGCGAATGAATCACCGCCGCCACTTGCGGAGCGCGTGCGCGCGTTCCAGACATGCAGGGCGGCCCGTGCCTTTGTCGAGGATCGCCTCGCGGCCGACAACGTGCCCACCATCGTCGATATCTGCTCGACGGTCGGCGTATCCGAACGCACACTTCAATATGCCTTCCGCGCCTATGTCCACATGTCGCCGCTGGCCTATCTGCGCATGTGCCGTCTGAACCGCGTGCGCAAAGCGCTGCTCGCCTCGGATCCCCAGACCACCACGGTCACGGCGGTCGCCATGCGATACGGCTTCTTGCATCTCGGCCGCTTTTCCGTCGACTACAAACGGGCATTTGACGAAGCCCCCTCGGCGACGCTCGCGTTCTGAACCCACCCGCACGAACCCGATGACACGACCGATTTCCGGCATCTTTGCGGAAATCGGATAGTGGCAGGCCTGCTCGCAACGTACCTTTCGACGGGAGAGGCACCGCGCATGCACACGTCAAACTCGGCGTCACCCTGTGACGATGCGAAACGCATGAGGCGTGTGTATCGATCGCCGTCCATATCCGGACGTCTGGCGATCCCCCTCGACGTGACATGTGGCGTTGATATCCACGGAGCAGCGTCGAGAAGAATGGGGTAGCGGGGGCATGAAGAAGGCTTTTCGGCAGGCAGGGTCCAGGGCGTTGCCGCGTCTCGTTGTGGCCCCCATCGGTGGCCAGGCTCCTGGCTCAAGCCCCATGGCAATAGCGTATCGGCCGGCGTGGGCGTGGCCGGATGCGTGTGTGTTGCGCCCGGCCCCTGCGCGAAACGGCCTCGGCCCAGGTCCAGTGCTTGCATCCACGCACATCGATGAAGCGCCGGTGCCGGTCGGTCAGTTTGTCATTGATGCGGTCGAACGGGCGCGCGTCAGAGCCGCGGCGCCACGTCGCGCGCGCGCGATGGCGTTGCGCGCTCACATCACGCGGGCGCGCTCATGCGCCATCAAGCCGTCAAGCGCGGCCGGCACCCAGCGACACAAGTCGGACAACACCATCGCCAGCATTGCCGTCCAGGGGGACAACACATGAATCGCATTTACCGACTGGTCTGGAATCGCACGCTGGGTGTGCTCCAGGTGGCCTCCGAATTCACCCGTGCGCGCACCCGCGGCGGGCGAACCGCCGGCCCCGGTCGTGTACGTCGCCTGGCCTGGCTGGCCGGTGTGCCACTGGGGCTGCCGCTGGCCGCGCTGGCCACACCCATGGCCGCGGTGTCGCTCGCGCCCGTGAGCACGGAGACCGCAACGATCGCTGCCGTGAGCCCCGGCACGCTGCCCACCGGCGGTACCGTCACCGCCGGCCGTGGCCAGATTACGCAGGGCGGCAACACGCTCACCGTCACCCAGCAAAGCCAGAACCTCTCGCTGAACTGGCAAACCTTCAATGTCGGCCCGGACGGCACGGTCAACTTCCTGCAGCCCAATGCGCAGGCCATTGCGGTCAACCGCATCAGCGACGCCAACGGCAGCGTGATCCTTGGCCATCTCAACGCCAACGGCCAGGTATTCCTGATCAACCCGAACGGGGTGTTGTTCGGGCAGGGCGCGCAGGTGAACGTGGGCGGGTTGGT
>JAPHUU010000218.1 GCA_026193555.1 Rhodanobacter sp. | reverse complement strand
TCTCTGGTGTTAATGAGGCGCTTCAAAGTGTTCGGTAACCATCTAACCAGTCATTCAAGGCGGACGTGCGTACCGCACGCCGCTTAATTCCAGCGTTAGGCACTTTCCGGAACGTTTCTATAACCGGGCAGACACCGAAACTGGCCGCGCTGTCTAAGGAGGTACATGTATGACGTTGGCTCAGGGAGATAAAAAGCGTCGATATGGCTTGTTTTGGCCTGCAGTCGTTCTGTTGCTCTCGGGTGTGGTCGTCAACCTCACTTATTTTAATGACTTTGTGCTTCGATCACTGGGCCTCTTGATGTTGTGTGTTGGGGTATTCCTAATAAGAGCATCCAACGTTCGTGGCCTCATGGGAACGCGGGTTACCAACCAGTCATATGCAAAATCACAGGTCAGCAAGAGGCCAGGGCCATTGGCATGGACTGTGAGCGGAGCCTCTGCGGTAGGCATGGTGGTCTTCTATATTTTCATGTCGCAGGCAAATCGTGCTGGCGGTCACGAAGTTTGGCCAGTTTACGCATTCGGGGGGTGTGCTTTTGTTGCCACGCTGGCCTTTGGTTATCTTGTCGCCAAATTCAGTGCCTAACATCTCCCGCAAGAGACTTCCCGTCAATACCACCCGATTGATGTTCTTGCCTTGAGCTTTCAGGCTTTCGCTGGTCATCGTTTTGTCCTGTTTGCTGCGTCGTGTGTGTCAGTACTGTGCGGTGTTGAACGTTGCCAGACTGCATTTCCGTTTCGAAGAGGGGACTTCCTTCGGTCGTCATCGGTCTTGTGGCGTCCCTGGTGCCGACGCGGACCGGGGCATGAACCGCACCCGGCGACCTCGCTCGCCAACCGGTGCCGTCGGTGCCTGCAATGACTCAGCACTGCGTGCGCCCCGTGCGTGAACTCCGCCGTGCGCCTCTTATGCATCGACTTAACCTCCCGCCATGCACGCTTGAACGGGCAAGCGGACCGTCGGCGTGGGGACGAATTTGTCCGCGCCATCGGCTCGCTTGCCGCATTTTGCCGTCACACTGACGGCACCCCAAACCCTGACGGAGTGAACCGCGATCATGGCGATACCGCGCTCGGATGCCCTGGTGTTTTTCGGTGCCACGGGCGATCTCGCCTACAAGAAGATCTTTCCCGCGCTGCAGGCGATGATGCAGCGCGACGGGCTGGACCTGCCGATCATCGGCGTGGCGCATTCGGGCTGGTCGCTGAAGCAGCTGCGCCAGCGTGCCCACGACAGCCTGAAGCAGGCGGCGAAGGAGCAGGGCGGCACGTTCGACAAGGCCGCGTTCGCGCGACTGTCGGCACGGCTGCAGTATGTCGATGGCGACTACAACGACCCGGCCACGTTTGCCGCGCTGAAGACGGCGCTGGGCAAGGCGAAGCGGCCGCTGCATTATCTGGCGATTCCGCCCGCCCTGTTCGGCACCGTGGTCGAGGGCTTGCAGCGGGCCGGCTGCACCGGGGATGCGCGGGTGGTGGTGGAGAAGCCGTTCGGGCGCGACCTGGCCTCGGCGCGGCAGCTCAACCGCATCCTGCGTTCGGTGTTTGCGGAGGATGCGATCTTCCGCATCGATCACTTCCTGGGCAAGGAGGCGATCATGAACATCCTGTATTTCCGTTTCGCCAACGCGTTCCTGGAGCCGATCTGGAACCGCAACTGCGTGGCCAGCGTGCAGATCACCCTGGCCGAGCATTTCGGGGTGGCGGGTCGCGGCGCATTCTACGAGACCGCCGGCTGCCTGCGCGACGTGATCCAGAACCACCTGCTGCAGATCGTGGCCCTGCTGGCGATGGAGCCGCCGGCCTACCAGGGTTTCGGCGCGGTGCAGGCGGAAAAGACCAAGGTGTTCCAGGCGATGCGCCCACTGCGGCCGGACGACATGGTGCGCGGCCAGTACGCGGGCTACCGCAAGGAGCCGGGCGTGGCGAAGCACTCCGATGTCGAGACCTACTGCGCGGTGAAGCTGTTCATCGACTCGTGGCGCTGGGCCGGGGTGCCCTGGTACCTGCGCTCGGGCAAATGCCTGGCGGCGACCGCCGCCGAGATCCTGGTGGAACTGAAGCCACCGCCGCAGCAGCTGTTCGACGATGCCATGGGCAAGGGTACCCGGGCCAACTACGTGCGGTTCCGGCTTTCGCCCGTTACCGCGGTGGCGCTGGCCGCGCGGGTCAAGCGGGCCGGCAAGGAATTCGTCGGCGACCAGCGCGAGCT
>JAPHUU010000162.1 GCA_026193555.1 Rhodanobacter sp. | reverse complement strand
GTCTGCACGCGACGACTCAGCTCGGCGTTGCCGAAGCTGGTCCACCACATCTGCGGCACGTCGCCACCCTGCAGGAAACGCTGCGCGTCGCCATCGGGGGTCGGGGCCGAGGCCGTGGCGGCCGGCAGCGGCTGCGCGGTGTAGCGGTCCACCGCCGGCGCATCCGGGCGCCGGTAGTCGGGGCCGACCGCACAACCGGCGAGTGACAGGCCGGCCGCGAGTGCGAGGACGTGCACCGTGCCGGTCAGGGTTGGCTTCAAGCGAGAACAGAGGCGAGGCAAGGGTTGATGACCTGGGCAGAGGTACAGTCGGGCCGGCAAAATAGCACACTGATGAGTTCAGATATACATGTCGAAGGTCACTGCCTGCGTCGGGACGGCTCAACCATGGAGCAGCGCCCGCGCCCGCCGCACCACGTTGTCGACGCTGAAACCGTATTCACGCAGCAGCACCCCGGCTGGCGCGGACGCACCGAAGCGGTCGACACCCAGCATGTCGCCCTCGGCGCCGACATAGCGATCCCATCCCTGCGACACGCCCAGCTCGACCGCCAGCCGCGCCGGCACATCGGGCGGCAGCACCGCGTCGCGATAGCCGTGCGGCTGGGCATCGAACAGCTCCCAGCTCGGCATCGACACGCAGCGCACGGCGACGCCTTCGGCCTGCAACTGCTCGGCGGCAGCGAGGATCAGGCCGACTTCGGAGCCGCTGGCGATCAGGATCAGGGCCGGCTTGCCGTCCCTCGCCTCGCTGAGCACGTAGGCGCCCCGGCGCAGGCCCTCGGCGCTGGCGTAGCGCTGGCGATCGAGGGTGGGCAGGTTCTGCCGGGTCAGCGCCAGCAGTACCGGGTGATCGGTCGATGCCACCGCCACTTGCCACGCCACCGCGGTCTCGTTGGCATCGGCCGGGCGGATCACGGTGAGGTTGGGGATCGCGCGCAGGCTCGCCAGCTGCTCGATCGGCTGGTGGGTGGGGCCGTCCTCGCCCAGCGCGATGCTGTCGTGGGTGAATACATGCACCACGTGCACGCCCATCAGCGCGGCAAGGCGGATCGACGGCCGCATGTAGTCGGAGAAGATCAGGAAGGTCGAGCCGTACGGCACGAAACCGCCGTGCACGGCCAGTCCGTTGGCGATCGCACCCATCGCGTGCTCGCGCACGCCGAAGTGCAGGTTGCGCCCGGCATAACTCCAGCCGCCGCCATCGGAACCCTGGGTGTCCTGCCCCGCGGTCGCCGCCGGATTGAAATCGCCCAGGCCTTTCAGGTTGGTGTGGGTGGACGAATCGAGGTCCGCCGAGCCACCGAACAGGGCGACCAGCTTCGCCGCGATCGCGTTCATCACCTGGCCGCTGGCGACCCGCGTGGCGATGCCCCTGGCGTCGGCCGGGAACACCGGTATCTCCGCGTCCCAGCCTTCGGGAAGCTCGCCGCGCAGGCGGCCCTGCAGTTCCCTCGCCAGTTTCGGGTAGGCCTTGGCATAGCCGTCCAGACGTCCATTCCATTCGTTCTGTGCCTGCGCGCCGTGGTCGAGCGTGGCGCGCAAGTGCCGCAGCGCCGGCTCCGGTACCAGGAAGTCAGGCTCGAGCGGCCAGCCCAGCTGCTGCTTGGTCTTCTGCACGTCCTCGACGCCCAGCGGCGAGCCGTGCGCCTTGAACGAATCCTGCTCGGGCGAGCCGTAGCCGATATGCGTTCGCACCAGGATCAGCGACGGCCGCATGGTGTCGGCACGCGCGGCATCGAGTGCGGCGTCGATCGCCGCCACGTCATTGCCATCGTCCACCTTGATCGTCTGCCAGCCATAGGCCTCGAAGCGCCGGGCGCGATCCTCGGAGAACGTGATGTCGGTGCCGGCCGCCAGGGTGACGTAGTTGTCGTCGTACAGGCAGATCAGCTTGCCAAGTTTCAGATGACCGGCCAGCGAGGCCGCTTCGCTGGCCACGCCCTCCATCAGGTCGCCGTCGCTGACGATCGCCCACGTGTGATGGTCGATGATGCGGTGGCCGTCGCGGTTGTAGCGCGCCGCCAGATGCGCCTCGCCGATCGCCATGCCGACGGCGTTCGCCAGCCCCTGGCCGAGTGGCCCGGTGGTGATTTCCACGCCCGGCGTATGGCCGTATTCGGGATGCCCCGGTGTCTTGCTGCCCCATTGCCGAAATTGCCTGAGGTCATCCAGCGACACGTCGTAGCCGGTGGCGAACAGCAGGCTGTAGAGCAGCGCCGAGCCGTGGCCGGCGGACAACACGAAGCGGTCACGATCGACCCAGTGCGGGTCCAACGGGTGATATTTCATGTGCTTCGTCCACAGCACATAGGCCATCGGCGCCGCGCCCAGCGGCAGCCCGGGGTGGCCGCTGTTGGCCTTCTGCACCATGTCCACCGACAGAAAGCGCAGGGTATTGATGCATTGCTGGTCGAGTGTGGCGTCGGTCATGGAGCTAGCCTCGGTCGAGCGGGACAGGGACGAACATCCGCGCAGGATGACCGACAGCAAGTCAAGCGGACGTCATGCGGTCCCTCGACAAGGCGCACTCGCGGACAGCTCAGGCGGCCACGCCGAACAGCATGCCGACGCCGGTGGTGATCGCCATCGCCAGCGCGCCCCAGAACGTGATCCGCATGACGCCGGTGCGGATTCGGGCACCGCCGGTGCGCGCGGCCAGTCCCCCGAGCAAGGCCAGGAACACCAGCGAGGTGGCGAACACCGACCACAGCAGCGCCGGCTCGGGCGTCAGCGCCACGACCACCAGCGGCAGCGCCGCGCCGACCGCGAAGCTCAGCGCCGAGGCGCCGGCGGCCTGCAGCGGCCTGGCCCGCAGAATCTCGGTGATGCCCAGCTCATCGCGGGCGTGGGCGTCCAGCGCGTCGTGCGCCATCAGCTGCACGGCGACCTCTTCGGCCAGTGCCGGATCCAGTCCGCGGCCGACGTAGATCGCCGCCAGTTCCTTGTGCTCGCCAGCCACGTCAGTCGCCAGCTCGTGCCTTTCGCGCTCCAGTTCGGCCTGTTCGCTGTCGGCCTGCGAATGCACCGACACGTACTCACCGGCGGCCATCGACATCGCGCCGGCGACCAGGCCGGCGCTGCCGGCGATCAGGATGTTCTGGCCGGAGACATGCGCCGCGGCCACACCCAGCACCAGACTGGCGGTGGAGACGATGCCGTCATTGGCACCGAGTACGGATGCGCGCAGCCAGCCCATGCGGCTGGTGCGATGGCGTTCGTGGTGGAGTCGGGACACGTGGGCAATCTCCGCGATCGATCAGAAGGGACACATCGCCCCGGGCTGGGACAATCGGCACCGCAATGATTGCATGGCGGTCCCGCGGGGCGTCACACCATCCGTTTCAAGGTGTCGTCCTTGCGGATGTAGTGATGCCACAGCGCCGCCAGGATATGCAGCCCGATCACCCAGTAGAAAATTGTCCCGATCCAGCCGTGGATGTCTTCCAGCTGGTGCGAGAAGGCACGGTCGGGCGCCCCCAGCAGCGGCGGCAGCAGCGTCACGCCAAACAGCTTCACCGGCTTGCCGCCCACCTGCACGGTCAGTATGCCCAGCACCGGTTGCACCACCAGGAACAGGTACAGCGCCAAGTGGGTGAGTTTGCTCAGCCGCGAAGCCCATGGTTGCAGCGGCGGCGTGATCGGCGGATCGGCATGCCGGCGGCGCAGCCACACGCGCGGCAACACCAGCAGCAGCACCGCGATGCCGGCGGTGAAATGCGCGGCCAGGATATTCGCGCGCGTCAGGCTGCCCTTGGGGAACAGCTCGAACACGTTGATGAACAGGTAGGCCAGTAGCACCAGCGCAAAGATCAG
>JAPHUU010000007.1 GCA_026193555.1 Rhodanobacter sp. | reverse complement strand
GATCGAACCGGTGATGGTATTGGCTTCGGCAAAGATGCGATTGGCATTCATCGATATCCAGTAGCCGCCACTGGCCGCCACATTGCCCATCGACACCACCACCGGAATACCCGCTGCGCGGGTCAGCGCCACTTCGCGGCGGATCTGCTCGGCCGCGAACACCTCACCACCGGGCGAGTTCACCCGCAACACCAGCGCCCTGGTCTTGCGGTCTTCGCGCGCGGCACGGATCAATGCGGCGGTGGACTCGCCGCCCACCGAACCGGGCGGCTGCCTGCCCGCGGCAATCTCGCCCTCGGCGACCACGATCGCCACACCCGGGGTGGACGGATGACTGTCTCCGGGCAGCTGGCCGACATAGCGCGCCAGCGCGATCTGGCGAAAACCCCGGCCCTTGCCGGCCGCAGGCACACCGGCCTTCCGCATCATGGCGATGAGCTGGGCGCGGGTTGCCATGCCGTCGATCAGATGCTCGTCCAGCGCCAGCTGGGCCAGATCGCCCCGACTGCTGGCGATCTTCTGCGGCAGCTGGTCGATGTCGGCGCGCAGGGTGGCCGGGTCGAGCTTGCGCAGACCGGCCACCTCGGCCAGGTAGCTGTCCCACAGACCGCCCATCCAGTAGCTGTCGGCCTGCTTCGATTCCGCCGAGGCATGATCGAGGATGTAGGGTTCGGCTGCACTCTTGAACTGACCGACGCGGAACAGATGTACGTCGACGCCCAGCTTGTCGAGCAGATCCTTGTAGAACAGCCGGTAGTTGGCCAGCCCGGTGATCATCACTCCACCCTGCGGATCGACCAGCAGGCGATCAGCGTGCGCGGCGAGGTAATACTGGCCCTGATCCAGGTTGACCGCCCACGCGATCACCGGTTTGCCGACGGCGCGGAAGCGGTCCAGCGCAGCGCCAACCTCGTGCAGCGCGGCAAAACCACCACCCTGCAGACCGCCCGGCATCAGCAGGATGCGGCTGATCCGCTTGTCCTTTGCCGCCGCGTCGATCGCGTGGATCACGTCACGCAGCTGCAACTGCTTCGGTTCATCGCCGGACAGACCCGCCAGCGTACGCTGCAGCGGATTGATGCTGTACTGCTCGACCAGCCGTCCCCGCGGCTGGATCACCAGCACGCTGTCACTCTTCAGCGTCCGGTCCACATGGCTGCCGACGAAGGCACCCAGCATCACCAGCAGAACAAGAAAAAACACACCGAAGAACACCAGGTTGATGATCACCAGCCGAAAGGCGTTGATGCCTCTGCCGACGGTGCGCAGAAACGCCCCGAATCCGGAACGACGTGGCGGCAGCGGTGGTGGCATTTGTGCATTTCCCATATGGATGTATGCAAGCGTAGCCGGTCAGGCCGGTGCGGTCATGCGCTGGCTGAGCGGGCGCCAACGTTGCTTCCATGCGCTGCGCCAGAAACGGGCAAACAGCATCACCGCCGCCACGCTGAGTCCGGAAATCAGGCCGATCCACATGCCGCGGGCACCCATGCCGTGATGGAACGCCAGCCACCAGCCAACCGGCATGCCGATGACCCAGTAGGCAAACAAGGTGATCGCCATCGGCACACGAGTGTCCTTGAGGCCGCGCAGTGCGCCATTGGAAGCCACCTGGATGCCGTCGGAAAACTGGAACAGCCCGGCCAGCATGATCAACTGCACCGCCAGCGTGATCACGTGGGGGTCGTGGGTATACAACATGGCGATGTAGTGCGGCAGGCACAACATCAGCGTGGCCGAGAACAGCTGCGTCGCCAGAGTCAGGCCGATGCCGCATAGGCCGGCATAACGAACGCCGCGCTCGTCGCCACGGCCCACCGCATTGCCGACCCGCACCGTGATCGCCATCGCCAGCCCAAGCGGGATCATGAAAAATACCGAGGCGACATTGATCGCCACCTGATGGCTGGCGACGACACTCTCGCCCAGCGTGGCGATGATCAGCCCGGTCGCCACGAACAATCCGGCCTCGGCCAGCAGGGTCACCGCCATCGGCAGGCCGATATGCAGCAGTTCCCCAATCCGGCGCAGATCCGGCCAGTCGAAACGATCAAGCAGACCCAGACCGCGGTAGTGGCGATGACACAACACGTAGACGCCGAACGCCAGCATTTCCAGCCACAGCACGATCGCCGTGGCCACGCCACAACCGTGCGCTCCCTGTGGCGGAATGCCGAGCTTGCCGAACATCAGCACATAGCCCAGCGGCACCAGCACGACCAGGCCACCGAAGCCGAAATACATTGATGGGCGCGTCAGCGACAGCCCTTCGGACAGGCCGCGCAACACGAAATAACAGGTCAGCGCCGGCGCACCCCAGCTGATCGCCAGCAGGAAACGCTGCACGTCGTGACGCAGGCTCGGTGTCACGCCGATCAGGTCGATCAGCGGCGCCGCGTGGCGCACCGCGAACCACAGCAGCACGCCCATGCCCAAGGCCAGCCACAATGCCTGGCGAAACACCGCCCCCACTTCCAGCCGCCGCCCGGCGCCGTCAAACTGCGCCACCGACGGAGGCACCGCCATCATGATGCCGATGCCACTGACGATGGCCAGCGACCAGATATTGGTGCCCACCGCCACCGCACCCAGCACGTGCGCGCTGACATGACCGGCCAGCACCGTATCGATCACGCTGCTGCCCATCGCCGCCAGCTGGGCCAGTATCAACGGCAAGGCGAGAAGCACGGTGGCGCGCATCTCATGCGCCAGGCGGACGCGTTCGGGACGGTAGGGTTTCATCGACTCAGCAGACTCCAGGGCCGCTGATTCTACCTGAGCCATTGGCTCCGCTTCGCCGAGCGCACCCTTGTGCCCAGATGGCGCGCTGCGCAGGTTGGGGGAGCGATGAAGCAACTGAACAGTCACGAAGCGTTGCATTGCCCCAATTTCGGCGCACCCTGCTGCTCAAGCTGATCTGCCTGTTCCGTCACCGGCGGCAGGAACCCCTGATCGTGGCGCTGCACAGCCGTGCGTTCCTGTTTCCGAGTCGGTCGCCCGGGATCGCGATCCATTTTCTGGCCGGCTGGCGGACACCTCATGCTCGCTGGATCGGCGTGCCATTGCTCTGGCTGCAGTGGGCCATCGGCTTGTGCGCACCGCTCTACCTGCTGATCATGCAGAAGCGGATCTATCAGCAAGGTTGGCCGATGACGGTCCTGAAATACCTCGTGGTCGGCTGCTGTTACGGGTGGGTGCTGGCGACTGCACTGGTTGCCGCCCGCCTGTTTGGCTTGGCCCGGCGAACTGTCGACGGGGTGTCTGCAGGGCGCGAACCCAGCGTGATGGCGAGCCCGTGCTTGCGGGTTTTGCACAGCGACATCAACCTGTCAAGGCGGGCGAGCATATTTTGTCACTTGTCTGAACCGATCCTGACGACGGTCCGTACCATATTGATTTACATATGTATTTTTTCGTGACGAAAACTTCATCAAGCCGTCATGAAAGGCGCTGCGGCGCGCCTTGGGGCGGCTCCTACCATGCTGCATCCACAGACTTATCCACAGCGCTTGTGGATAATCGAAAAACCACCACGGACAGAGCAACTTAGCCTCGTCTTCTCATGCCGCAGGCAGCAAGTATTCACAACTTGAACACAACGCAGGTCAGGTGCCGACCCGAGCTCGCTGGCATCACGGTTACACTGACCGGCCATGAGGTGGCCATGTCCGTCGTCCTTCGCGTTGCCCTGCCCGTACCCCTGCTTACCCTGTTCGATTACCTGCCGCCGGCGGTGGGTCAGGCGGCCGCAGGCAGCCGCGTGCTGGTGCCATTCGGGCATGGCAAGCAGGTCGGCGTGGTGGTGGCGACCAACATTGAAGCGACGGTCAGCGACAGCCGCATGAAACAGGTGGTGCGACTGCTGGACGAGACGCCACTGCTCGACGCCGAACTGATGCAGTCGCTGGCATGGGCTGCCGACTACTGGCTCGGCGCGCCGGGCGAAGCCTACGCCAATGCGCTGCCGCTGACTCTGCGCGAAGCGAAGCCGCTGCCACCGATCGGCGAGGAATACTGGTCACTCAGCATCGCCGGCCGCAGTGCCCTCGATGCCGGTAGTCGCCGCGGTGGCAGCCGGGAGCTGCTGGCGACGCTGGCGGACGGCACGATGAGCGCGCAGGAACTGACCGAACGTTTGCCCGGCTGGCGCGCGGCGGCCCGACGTCTGGCCGGCGCCGGTCTGCTCGAACGCAGCGAGCAGGCCGCACATGATCCCGCAGCGGCGACCACGTTGGCGCCGCATTTGAGTGATGAGCAGCGACTGGCGGTCGGCACCGTCAGTGCCACGCTCGGCCGTTACCAACCGTTCCTGCTCGACGGTGTCACCGGCAGCGGCAAGACCGAGGTCTACCTGGCACTGATCGAGCAGGTGCTGGCACAAGGGCGGCAGGTATTGCTGCTGGTGCCGGAGATCGGTCTGGCGCCGCAGACCGTCAAGCGGTTGCGCCAGCGCCTCGGTGTGACCGTCGAGGTGCTGCACTCCAACCTGTCCGAGGGTGACCGTGCACGCGCCTGGCTGCGTGCCCGCGCCGGCAGCGCACGAGTGATCCTTGGCACTCGCTCGGCGGTGTTCACACCGCTGCCGCAAGCCGGCCTGATCATCGTCGATGAGGAGCACGACAGCGCCTACAAGCAGCAGGAGGGGTTTCGCTATCACGCCCGCGATCTGGCGCTGGTGCGCGCGCGCGCGCTGAACGTGCCGGTACTGCTGGGCTCGGGCACGCCGTCGCTGGAATCGCTGGCCAATGTGGAGGCCGGTCGCTATCGAAGTCTGCACCTGCGCGCCCGACCCGGGGCGATCCGGCCGCCGCAGGTGCGGATCATCGACATGCGCGCACAGCGGCTGGAGCATGGCCTGTCGCCGGCCCTGCTGGCGGCGGTGGCTGAGACGCTGGCGCGCGGCGAACAGGCGCTGGTATTCCGCAACCGCCGTGGCTACGCACCGGTGCTGCTGTGCCATGGCTGTGGCTGGCACGCCACCTGCAAGCGCTGCGAGCGCCCGCTGACCCTGCACGCCGGCAGGCGCCAGCTGATCTGCCACCACTGCGACTTTCGGCAACGGGTACCGGTAGCCTGCCCCGGTTGCGGCGCGGTCGATCTGAAACCGCAGGGCCAGGGCACCGAACGGCTGGAGGAAGCGCTGATGGCGCAGTTTCCGCAGGTGCCGGTGCTGCGCGTGGATCGCGAGACCACCCGCCGCCGCGACGCCCTCGAACAGCTGCTGGCGACCCTCCACGATGATCAGCCCGCCATCCTGGTCGGCACCCAGATGCTGGCCAAGGGCCATGACTTGCCCAACCTCACACTGGTCGCGATCGTGGGCGTGGACGAAGGCCTGCACAGCGTGGATTTCCGCGCCGGTGAACGGCTGGCGCAACTGGTGGTACAGGTAGCCGGACGCGCTGGACGGGCGCACAAGCCCGGGCTGGTGTTGCTGCAGACCCATCAACCGGATCACCCGCTGCTGCGCGGCTTGCTGGCGCAAGGCTATGCCGCCGCCGCCCGCGAACTGCTGGCCGAGCGTCGCCAGATCCAGTTGCCGCCGTACAGCCACCAGGTCCTGCTGCGTGCCGACGCGGTGCAGCGCGAGGCACTGGATGCGTTTCTCGCCGCTGCCCATGCGGCCCTGCCTGACGACGCAGCGCTGCAGGTCGCCGGCCCAATGCCCGCCCCCATGCCGCTGCGCGCAAACCGTCATCGTGGACAATTGCTGCTGGAAGCCACCAGCCGCGGCCCTCTGCGCAGCATGCTTCACACCTGGCAACGGGCGCTGTCTACCCTGCCCGCAGGACGGCGCGTGCACTGGTCACTGGATGTCGACCCGATCGATCTGTACTGAGCTGCCGGCTCAGTCCGACTCCGACCGCAGCGAACCGGGCTTGATCAGCCAGCGCACGGCCAGCAGCCCCAACTCGTAGAGCAGGCACATCGGAATGCCCAGCATCATCATCGAGGTGATGTCCGGCGGGGTAATCAACGCAGCGATCGCGAAGGCACCCACGATCGCGTAACGGCGCCCGTTGCGCAGCTTCTGCAGGTCGACGATACCTACCGCCGCCAGCACCACCACGGCGACCGGCACCTCGAAGCACAACCCGAACGCGAAGAACATCAGCATCACGAAATCGAGATAGTGGGTGATGTCCGTCATCATCTCCACGCCCTGCGGCGTCACCGCCGTGAGGAAGCGGAATGCCGCCGGCAGCACCAGGAAATAGGCGAACGCGCAGCCCGTGTAGAACAGAGCCAGCGACGCCAGCAGCAGTGGGCGTGCCAGCCGCTTCTCGTGCTTGTACAGGCCAGGACTGACGAAAGCCCACAGCTGATAGAGGATCACCGGCATGCTGACAAACAGCGCGGTATAGAAAGCCAGTTTGAGCGGTGTCAGGAACGGGCTGGTTACTTCCGTGGCGATCAGATGCGCACCCTGCGGCAAGCGCGCCACCAGCGGGGCCGCCAGCGCGGAGTACAGCCGGTTGGCAAACGGCACCAGTGCAAGCAGCACCAGCACGATGGTGGCGACGGCCTTGAGCAGGCGTGCACGCAGCTCGAGCAGGTGCGAAAACAGCCCCTGTTGCAGCTGCTCGGTTGCCGGGGTGTCGGGTTCTTCAGGCGCCGCCATGGGAGGAGTCCGCAGTGGATGTCGGGGAAGCGACCGGCTGCTCCAGCGGCAACTCGGACTGGGCGCCCGTGGCGGACGGGTCTGGCTTGGCTTCGGCGTCAGAGGGGGATTTCGGTTCATCGTCGGCGTTCGCGGTCGACGACGACTTCAGCATCGCGGCCACACCGGCGAGCGGCTCATGCACCTGCTGCATCGACTCCTTGAATTCCTTCTGGGCGGCCTCCGCGCCCGCAGCTGCCTCCCGTGCAGCACGCTTGATCTCCTCGATTTCCAGCTCGCGCTCGACTTCGGACCGCACGTTGTCCCAGCCACTGCGGACGCGCCGCAGCAGCGCGCCGGCGGTTCGCGCGGCACCTGGCAACTTCTCGGGGCCCAGCACGATCAACGCGATGAGCGCGAGCAATACCAATTTGCCGAGACTGATCTCGATCATCGCCGCGCTCCGACCACTACGTGCCTACTTGGAATCGCTGGAGTCGCTGGAGTCGCGCTCACGCTGACTCTGCGTGGAACCGGCATTCTCCGATGTCGGCGGGTCGGCACGCAGCTGCTCGGCCTCCTTGCGCCGGGCTTCCTCTTCCTTCTGCTTGG
>JAPHUU010000125.1 GCA_026193555.1 Rhodanobacter sp. | reverse complement strand
GCCGCCACCCAGCATCCTGCCAGCGCCAGCAGCGGCACCAGCAACAGGAAAGCGAACGCCAGTGCGCGGCGGAGATCGGTTTGCAGGGCTTCGTCACGCGTCACATCGAGGGCAAGCTGCACCCGGGCCCTGACCATGCCGTCCGCGCCTCTGAGCAGCACCGTGGTCAGCGCGTAGCCCCGGTCGCCGACGTGCTGCAGGTGTAGCGTCACCGACGGGATGCCGGCCGAGCCATGGGCAAATACCGATGCCGGCAAGTCACCATGCATGCCTGGCGTTTCGCCGAGCATGCTGCCATCGCGGTCGAGTACACGGGCCTGGTACTGGCGGAGTTTCGAGCCGGCGGTTTCCTTGATGATTTCGTCGAGCAGGGCCCCCGGATCACCTCCGGCATCAACCAGGTCCTCCTGCAATTCGGCGGCCTTGGCCTGCACGAAACGCTGGTGTTCGGCAGCGAAATTGGTCGACAGGCGCCAGTCGGTGATGCCGGCGAATATCGCCACCGTCGTCAACGCGACGGCCATGTAGAGCAGCGTCAGACGCGCGCCGATCGAATGCGCCCGCCACAACGCTTCAGTCCGCATCGGCATCGAGCATGTAGCCCACTCCGCGCACGGTGTGCAGCAGTGGCGCACTGTCGAACGGGACGTCCAGCTTGGTGCGCAGGCGCCGGACCACGACGTCCACCACATTGGTCTGTGCGTCGAAGCAGATCCCCCAAACGCCTTCGGCAATCAGTGTGCGCGACAGCACACGACCGCGATGGCGGGCCAGCAGAAGCAATAGCGCGTATTCCTTCGGCGTGAGCTGCAGCAGCTGCCCGCAGCGGGCGACCTGGTGACGCAGCGAATCGATGCTCAACTCGCCGACCTGCAGCGTTGCCACATGCCCGTCCGGTTCGGCATGACGAACCAGGTTGCGTAGCCTGGCCACCAATTCCGCAAACGCAAACGGCTTGACCAGATAGTCGTTGCCACCCAGTTCGAAGCCGCGCACGCGGTCTTCCACGTGATCGCGCGCGGTGAGGAACAGCACCGGTGTACGGATAGCCTCCGCGCGCATGGTCTGCACGATCGTCCATCCGTCGCGGCCAGGCAGCATGACGTCCAGCACGGCCACATCGAAGGCATGTTCGCGCAGCAGGGTCAGGGCACTGTGGCCATCTTCGGCGAGTGCAACCGAGAAACCCTGTTCGCCGAGTCCCCTGGCCAGGTAACGGCGCGCTTTGGCTTCATCTTCGGCAACAAGTATCCGCATCTTGCTAGCGTACCTGTTCAACCGCTGGCAGGCCCAGACTTGCCCGTTCTCGCTGCCCGGACGACGTGCCCCGCTGGCCGGTTGCGGGCCCGAAGGCTCACGTCGGCCGGCGGGCACCGGGCTGGTGATCGGGATGGCGATACTCGGGCAGGAACAGCACGAGTACGGCAGCGAGTCCAGCGCACAGGGGGACCACGGTCAGTGCCAGCCGGAAATCGCCGCCGCTCAGATCGGCCAGATAGCCGACCAGCGGCTGGAAGATCATCGCGCCGGCAATGCCGATCATGTTGACGAACGCCACCGTGGTGCCGGTCAGGTTGTTTGGCTGTCCCTCCTTGGCCATGGCGAATGTCAGCATCTGCGGGCCGCCGAAAAAGCCGGCCGCGAACAGCAAGATCGCTTCCAGCCAGTCTGGCCCAGGCAGATAGAGCGCGCCGGCGTAGGCCAGTGCGGTGAACAGCGCCCCGAAGAAGACCAGCCACTTGCGGTGGCCGAGGCGGTCCGAGAGCCAGCCTCCGAACACGCTGCCCGCCGTGATCCCCCAGAAAATCAGGGATACCAGCGTCTCGGCCGTTACCGACGAGACGTGATGGTTGTGGACCAGTTCGGTGGTTCCCCACAGGCCACCGTACACATTGACGGGCACGTAGTAGAGCAGGCCGATGCCCGCGATCGCCCAGGTGCGGCCGCTGCCGATCACGGCCAGCAGACTCCGCCTGACATGCGTGGCGACAGGGCCCGTTGCGCTGGCTGCCGGCGACGGTGGCTCGCGCAGAAAGACCAGGGCCAGCAGAAAGATCGCGATGCCGGCTGCGCCGGTGGCGATGAACACATAGTGCCAGCCGGCGCTGGCGATAAGGCCGGACAGCACCACGCCACCGATGGCGGTGCCGAGCATTCCCACCGCGTTGACACCGCTGGAAAGCAGGGCGAAGCGCTCCGGTGCAAACCAGTGGTTGACCAGCCACAGCGCGGCAACAAAGGCGAAGGACGCGCCGAAACCGGTCAGCATCCGCCCCAGTTCTCCAACCACCACGTGGCTGGTGGCCGCGAAAAGCAGCACGCCGGCCGCACAGCAGAAACTTCCCAGCAGAACGAAGCGCCGCGCTCCGTAGCGGTCGAGCAAAAGCCCCACCAGGATCTGCATCGGCGCGTATACCCAGAAGAACAGACTGGACAGCGTGCCGAAGCGTGCATCCGACAAATGGTAGAAATGCTTGATCGGGCCTGCGGCGAGGCTGGGTTCGACCCGTGTCACGAACTCGAACAGGAAAAACCCCGACGCGATGGCAAAAGCGACCCACGCGGCCTTCGCCGCCTTCGATGGCTTTCCAGTCGTTGCGGGAAGGGGCGTCGGTTGCGTGTTTTGGGGCACTGGTGAGGATCCGTCTGCATGTGTTTGTGGGGGAAGGAAGCGTCGTGCGGTTGGTGGAGACAATACGCGAGTGCATCGCAGATCAGGCGGGAGGGCTGCAGTCAGATGCCGACCGGATCAGCAGTCGCCGAAGTTTCCCGCAGGGGCGTCAGCTCCCTTTCCGGTGGCAACTGCTTGATCGCCCATTCCGCTCGCGACGCGTTGGCTCAGCTGCCGCTTGCTCCTGAATGCTGCGCGGGTCCGGCCTACAGTGGCGCGAACAACTCGGCCAGGTCGGTCTCGTTGAAGCGCAGTTGCTGGGTGGCGCCGCCGCCTTCGAGTACGGCGCGGGCCAGCTCGGCCTTGCGGCCCTGCATGGCCTGGATCTTCTCCTCCACGGTGCCGCTGCAGATCAGCCGATACACGAATACCGGCTTGTCCTGGCCGATGCGGTGGGCGCGGTCGGTGGCCTGTGCCTCGGCGGCCGGATTCCACCACGGGTCGTAGTGGATCACGGTGTCAGCGGCGGTGAGGTTGAGGCCGACACCACCGGCCTTGAGGCTGATCAGGAACACCGGCACGCCGCCGCCCTGGAAACGCTTGACCAGCGCGCCGCGCTCGCGCGCCGGGGTCTGTCCGGTGAGGATCTGGTAGGTGACCTTGCGCTTCTGCAGTGCGGTCTCGATCAGCGCCAGCATCTCGGTGAATTGCGAAAACAGCAGCACCCGGCGGCCTTCGTCGAGCAGGCCGTCGAGCAGGTCGAGCAGGGCGTCGAGCTTGGCGCTGGCGGTGATTTTCCTGGCGCTGGCCAGCTTGACCAGGCGCGGGTCGCAACAGGCCTGACGCAGCTTCAGCAGTGCGTCCAGCACGATGATGCCCGACTGCGCCAGACCGCGTTCCTGCACGGCCTGCCGTACGCGCTCGTGCTGGGCCAGCCGCAGGGTTTCATACAGGGCGCGCTGGTCGCCTTCCAGTTCCAGCGTGTGCACGATCTCGGTCTTGGCGGGCAGGTCGGTCAACACGTCGTCCTTGCGTCGGCGCAGCAACAGGGGGCCGATGCGCCGATTCAGTC
>JAPHUU010000433.1 GCA_026193555.1 Rhodanobacter sp. | reverse complement strand
GCACAACCTCGCCATCGCGATCGGCTGCGACCCCGGCAAGAACGACCTGTCAGGCCTGCGCTACGGCAAGGTGATCATCCTGGCCGACGCCGATTCCGACGGCCTGCACATTGCCACCCTGCTGGCGGCCCTGTTCCTCAAGCACTTCCCCACCCTGGTCAGCGAGGGCCATGTGTTCGTGGCGATGCCGCCGCTGTTCCGCGTCGATGTCGGCAAGCAGGTGTTCTACTGCCTCGACGAGAGCGAGAAGCTGGCAATGCTGCAGCGGATCGAGCGCGAGAAGATGAAAGGCGCGGTCAATACCACCCGCTTCAAGGGCCTGGGCGAGATGAATCCACCGCAGCTGCGCGAATCGACCATTCACCCGGACACGCGCCGGCTGGTCCAGCTGACAATCAGTGACGACGACGGCACCAGCAAGCTGATGGACATGCTGCTGGCAAAAAAGCGCGCCAGCGACCGCAAGGCGTGGCTGGAAGAGAAAGGCGACCTGGCCACGCTGGAAGTCTGAGTTGCGGTTGGCAATGAAAATCTGTCGGACCAGACCCACGACGATACGAGGGCATGGGCAGGCTCGGATCTCGTGATCGGCCAGCTGCCGATTCCGTGCTCCGACGCGACGATTGAATCGGCGGCCCTCCGTCGGAGCCGCTTTGTTTCGAGGCCAACTCGGCGCTAAGGTGCACGGGACTTTCAGAGGGCGATCCGCCATGGCCTTGCCACCCCCCATCGATCTCCAGCGCTGGATCGACGAACATCGCCACCTGCTGAAGCCGCCCGTCAACAACAAGTGCATCGTCGATGGCGACTTCATCATCATGATCGTGGGCGGGCCGAATGCGCGCACCGACTACCACCTCGACGAAGGCCCTGAATTCTTCTATCAACTCGAGGGAGAGATGGTGCTGAAGGTGCAGGACGATGGTCAGCCACGTGACATCCCGATCCGTGCGGGCGAAATGTTCTATCTGCCGCCACGAGTGCCGCACTCGCCGCAACGCATGCCGGCGTCGATCGGCCTGGTGATCGAGCGCCGCCGTCTGGCGCATGAGAAGGATGGCCTGCTGTGGTTCTGCGAGCGCTGCAACCACAAGCTGTACGAGGAATATTTCGTACTCGAAGACATCGAGCAGGACTTTCCGCCAGTGTTCGATCGCTTCTACGGTTCGCAGCAGGCACGCACCTGCAGCGCTTGCGGGCACCTCAATCCGGCACCAGCCGGATACGTGTAGCAAGTCGATGCGTTCCATGCGGACAGCAGAGGCAATCATGCTGCGATGGAGCGGCCTGCCTGCTGAGTGACATTCGACGTATTTTTTTTGCCCTGCGCTGCAGGCACTCGCCACTGGACGTGTTGGGCGGCATGCGCGCGCCACGCCGCATCTTCAATGCGTTACCTGAATGGAACTTGTACTGCCTGCATGGCTGGGCTATGTTGGCCCGCCATTGCGCATGGCTGATTTCACAAGACTGTTGCAGTGCAAAAGACAGCCAACATCACTCAAGGGGAGCTCGATGCTAAAGAATCTGTTTGCCACCCATGCCATTGAAGCCATGCCACATGTGGACGCAGGCGAACCAGTGGAAGGTGGTCCGGAGGGCGAAGTCACCCTCAAGCGGGTTCTGACCGCACGGCACTTGGTGATGCTCGGTATCGGCGCGGTGATCGGCGCCGGCATTTTTGCGATTACCGGCACGGCGGCCGCGCAGTTCGCTGGCCCTGCGCTGGTCATCAGCTTCCTGATTGCAGGTTTCGCCTGTGCGCTGGCCGGCATGTGTTACGCGGAATTTGCCGCGATGCTGCCGGTATCGGGCAGCGCCTACTCCTATGCCTATGCGACCTTGGGCGAAGTCGTCGCATGGTTCGTCGGCTGGGCCCTGGTGCTGGAATACCTGTTCGCGGCATCCACCGTGGCGGTCGCTTGGTCCGGCTATTTCGGTGAGCTGCTGCGCATATTGACCTCGGCCACCGGCCTGACGCTGACCTTGCCCGCGGCGTTGTCGTCAGCACCGCTCACCTTCAACGAAGCCGGCCACCTGGTCACCACCGGCGCCCTGATCAACGTGCCGGCCGTCCTGATCGTCAGCGCGATCAGCTGGCTTTGCTATCGCGGCATCACTCAGTCGGCGACGGTCAACGCGATCATCGTGGCGGTCAAGGTGGTCGTGATCCTGCTGTTCCTGGCGGTGATGTTCCACTTCATCAACACGGATTTCTGGCATCCGTTCGTACCGGCCAATGAGGGCGGCTCGAAGTTCGGCTGGACCGGCGTCTACCGTGGCGCGACCCTGGTGTTCTTCGCCTATATCGGATTCGACGCGGTCTCCACTGCCGCCGGCGAGGCGAAGAATCCGCAACGAGACATGCCCATCGGCATTCTCGGCTCGTTGCTGATCTGCACCGTGCTCTACATCGCGATGGCCGCCACCATGACTGGTGTGGCGCCATTCCGCATGCTCAACACGCCCGAGCCTGTGGCCACCGCAATCAGCTACGTGCTGGGTACGGTCGCTGCCGGCAGCGCCGCCAGCCATATCCTCAGCCTGCTGAAAATCCTGGTCGTCTTCGCTGCGTTGGCGGGCCTGAGTTCAGTGGTGCTGGTGATGCTGATGGGCCAGCCGCGGATTTTCTATTCCATGTCGCGCGATGGCCTGTTGCCCAAGGCACTTGGTCGTCTGCATCCGAAACATCGCACACCGTATGTCGGCACCATCATCGTCGGCGTGATTGCCGCCATCCTGGCCGGCCTGTTCCCGGTGGACGTGCTCGGCGACCTGGTGTCGATGGGTACGCTGCTGGCATTCGCCACGGTATGCATCGGCGTGCTGGTGCTGCGCCGTACCCGGCCGGAATTGCCGCGCGCCTTCCGCGTGCCATGGCCGTGGGCAGTCTGTCTGCTGGGCGCGGCATCCTGCCTGTTCCTGTTCTGGCAGGCGTTCGTGGTGCGCTGGCCGCTGCTGCTGAGCTGGATCACCATCGGCTTCCTGATCTACGGCTTCTACGGATACCACCACAGCAAGCTGCGCAAGAACCCACGCTGAGAAAAACAGCCGGCATGCCTCATGCCGGCTGTTTTTTCAGGCGTGCACGCGCAATTCCCCTTCCCCGCTTTGTGACGACCCGCCCCCATGCTCAAACAGCTGATTGCCCGCAAGACCGACTTCTCCGACGCCGACGACGCCCACGGCCCCACCCTGCGCCGCACGCTTGGGCCATGGGGACTGACCGCACTGGGTATCGGCGCCGTCATCGGCGGCGGCATTTTCGTCATCACCGGTCAGGCCGCCGCCGATCATGCCGGTCCGGCAGTGATCCTGTCGTTCATCCTGGCGGCAATCTGCAGCGTGTTCACCGCGCTTTGCTACGCCGAATTTGCCACCATGATCCCGGTCGCAGGCAGCGCCTACTCCTACGCCTACGCCACACTGGGCGAATTGATGGCGTGGTTCATCGGCTGGAATCTGGTGCTGGAGTACGGCGTGTCGGCGTCGGCGGTAGCGGTCAGCTGGACCGGCTACTTTCTCAGCCTGCTCAGGCACATTGGAGATACCTTCCACATGGATCTGAGCATACCGGCGTCGCTGACCAATGCGCCGCTGGCCTTCACGTCCGATCATCATCTGGTCGCGACCGGTGCGCTGCTCAATTTGCCGGCGGTGGCGCTGGTGGCGCTGCTGACATGGGTCTGCTACGTCGGCATCCGCGAATCGAGCATGGTCAATGCGATCATGGTCGCGCTCAAGGTGGGCCTGATCACCCTGGTGATCGTGGTCGGCTGGCGCTACGTTGATCCGTCCAATTGGCACCCGTTCGTGCCCGCGCCGCAGGGCGAGAAATACGGATGGAGTGGCGTGATGCGTGGCGCGGCGATGGTGTTCTTTGCCTACATCGGCTTCGAGGCAACCTCAACCGCGGCACAGGAATCACGCAATCCGCAACGTGACCTGCCGATCGCCATCCTGGCCTCGCTGACCATCTGCACCGTGCTCTACATAGCGATGGCTGCCGTGATGACCGGGCTTACCTCGTACACCCTGCTGGGCACGGACGAGCCAGTGGTCACGGCGCTGCAGGGACATGCGGGACTGGGTTGGCTGCGCTGGCTGGTGGAGTTCGGCGCGTTGCTCGGCCTTGCGTCGGTCGTATTGGTGATGATCATCGCGCAACCGCGCATCTTCATGATCATGGGCCGCGACGGCATGTTGCCCAAGGTGTTCACCCGCATCCACCCGCGCCATCGCACGCCATATCTCAACACGCTGATCACCGGCAGCGGCATCGCCCTGCTCGCCGCGATCTTTCCGCTGGACGTGCTGGCCGATCTGGTGTCGATGGGCACGCTGATCGCCTTCATGGGGGTATGTGCCGGCGTATGGATTCTGCGGCACACGCAACCGGAACTGCCACGCGCCTTCCGAGTGCCCCTGGCGCCGCTGATCTGCACGCTGGGCATCCTCAGTTGCATGGCGCTGCTGTCCACCATGTCCTGGTACAACTGGACACTGATGGTGGCCTGGACGGCGATCGGGCTGGTCATCTATTTCGGCTACAGTCGGCAACACAGTCATTTGCGTCTGCAGCAGGATGGAGTCCGAAAGCCATAAGATCGCCAATCTCTGTGAAAATGGGCTAACACTCAACATCGTCGCCCATTTTCATCCTGCAGATGTCTTTCTCATGCAATAACGAAATTTCTCGAACAAAGTCGACGAATCTCTCCTATTTCATTGTTTATGTTGGCTTTAACGAGAATTTCCCAAGAGAAATTTGTCGGCGGCTCGCCCATTGGCCCAAGGCGGGAGTATCATCGCCAGTCCGCGGGTTGATCACTTGGCAGTGGGCCCCGGATCGCCGCTCGGCGTGTCAGGTGGGGTCAGCTCCTCAGCCTGATACGTTCGGGCGGCACTTTTGTCAGCCCCTTGATCCGCCCTCCGCGTCCCTCGATCAGCCCCGATGGATTGTCCAAACCGGATCTCCACCCCGATCGCAAGAATCAAAAAGGCCGGCAATATGCCGGCCTTTTTCATGCTCCTGCACCGGATGGCGTCAGGCGTCGATCATGCTTTCTTGGGTGTATGCGAGATGCACCAGCCCTTCGCATTGACCGACTTGCCCGGGAACAACTGGCAGGGTCCGCGCCCGGTGCTGCCGCCGCTGTAGAACTGGCAATTGCTGCAGTCAGCGCCAGCCGTGCGTTTCGGGTTGGTCGTCTTTGCCGCGTCTTCCACGTAACCCAAAGCCTTCGCGGTCGGATCCGCCTCCGTGACCGGCGGCAGATCGGCAGCCCTGGCAAAGCGTGGCAGACCACCCATCACGACCGCGGCGACGGTGGTACCAGCAGCCACCTTGAGGAATCGACGGCGCGATTCGATCTCTTTCTCATTGGACATGCACAGCTCTCCAGTAGTCATCACTCCAGCACACCACGCGCTGGATCTGTGCTGATCGTACACAAACAATTGATACGTGTCCTGACTGGTGCGAATGGATCTCATTACAGTTTAGGCGCGCTGGAACGCATGCTATAGTTTTACCTCATTTGGACGTCCAAACTTCATGACTCAACCCTTGCCGGCCACACTCCCCGACGACTTGTTCGCTGCACGGGCGGACGCCATCGCAGCTGCCGCTGGCGAACTGTGCGCACTCGGCTGGACCCCGGCCACCAGCAGCAACTTCTCGATGCGGATCGATGCCGATCACGCGGCGATCACCATCTCAGGGCGACACAAGGGGCAGCTCGGCCGCGACGACATCATGCTGATCGACATGCAGGGAAACGCGGTCGGCACCGATGCCCGCCCCAGCGCCGAGACAGTACTGCACACGCATATCTACCGGCGCTGGCCGGAAATGCAGGTGGTACTGCATACGCACTCGCGCACGCAGAGCGTGGCTTCGCGACTGTACGCCGCCGACGGCCTGATCCGCCTGCAGGGATGGGAATTGCAGAAGGCGATCACCGGCTTCACCACGCACGACAGCGTGCTTGAAATTCCGGTCTTCCCCAATACCCAGCATATGCCTGACCTGATCGCCCGGGTCGACGCATGGCTGGATGCCGACAAGCCGCTGCACGCTTACTTGATCGATGGACACGGCATCTACACCTGGGGCCGCGACATGGCCGAAACCCGCCGCCACCTGGAAGCACTGGAGTTTCTGCTGGCGTGCGAACTGGATCTGAAGAGGTTGTCATCATGAGTCGCCTGAGCATCTATGACGAGGCAAGTCCCCAGGCCCCGCTGTCGGTTCATCGCGATCACGCGGATATCGCAAGTCAGCTGGCCCGCATCGGTGTGCGCTTCGAGCAATGGGCGACCAGTGAGTCGATCGCACCGGGAGCCAGTCCGGAGCAGGTGATCGCCGCCTACCGTGCGGACATCGACCGGCTGATGGAGGAAAAGGGCTACCAGGCCGTCGACGTGGTCAGCCTGACCCCGGGTCACCCCGACCGTGCCACGCTGCGACAGAAGTTCCTCAACGAGCACACCCACAGCGAGGACGAGGTGCGTTTCTTCGTCGCCGGCTCAGGTCAGTTCACCCTGCATGTCGCCGGCAAGGTCTACGACGTCCTGTGCGAACAGGGCGACCTGATCGGCGTACCCGATGGCGCCCGCCACTGGTTCGACATGAGCGAATCGCCCTACTTCGTGGCGATCCGGCTGTTCACCAACAAGGAGGGCTGGGTGGCGCAGTTCACCGGCGATGACATCGCCCTGCGTTTTCCGCGGATGGTACCGAGCGCCGCTGCACAGCCGCCGGCCTGATCGCCGTGCAAGACTGCTGTCGGATTCACCCCCTCGGATCGCCTCGACCCGACGCATCACGCGATTGGTTTATGCTGACGCTCCGCTTGCCGCAGTTGCCTCCCCATGATCGAAATCCGCGCCATCGTCACCGACATCGAGGGCACCACCAGCTCGATCAGCTTTGTCCGCGACGTGTTGTTCCCGTATGCGCGCAAGCGGCTGCCGGCCTTCGTCGAAACCCATGGCGACCAGCCCGAAGTGCAGCATTGGCTGCATGAGGCCGCCCGGGAGGCTGGCTTCGTCGAAGCCAGTCGTCAGGAAATCATCGAGCTTCTGCTGGCGTGGATCGACGCGGATCGCAAATCGACGGCGCTGAAGGCCCTGCAAGGCATGATCTGGAAGGACGGTTATGCAGCGGGCGACTACCGCGCCCACATGTACCCGGAGGTCGCCGCGCGGTTGCGGCAGTGGCGTGCGGACGGGCTGCGCCTGTATGTCTATTCGTCAGGTTCGGTGCCGGCACAGCAATTGTTTTTTCGCCACAGCGTGGAAGGTGACCTGACGCCGCTGCTGGCCGGCTATTTCGACACCGAGACCGGCCCCAAGCGCGAGCCCGCGTCGTATCAACGGATCGCCGAAGCGATCGGCGAGCAGCCGGCGCACATCCTGTTCCTGTCCGATGTCGAGGAGGAGCTCGATGCGGCGCGCGCTGCGGGCATGCGCACTGGCTGGCTGGTCAGGCCACCCCAGCGACTTCCTTCCGCGCCGCGACATCCCGCATTCGCCGATTTCGACGCGATCCAACTCTGAACCCGTCGCACGAGCCTCTCGCCATGCGCCATACCCTGACCATCGTTCTCGCCTTCGCTGCGGGCGCGCTGCTCATGTTGATGCTGCCGCGGCACGCGATGCTGGCAACGCTGGCTGCAAACGCCGGGGCTGCCTCGGCGGCACCAGCGACCAATGGCACGGCGCCGGCACCGCTCGACTCCCCCGCCACATTGGGTGACGACTGGCCAGAAAACGGCCCCTCGCCGGAGCAGGTGCTATACATGCAGCCGGGCCTGGTCCGTCAGACGCTGGCCAGGCT
>JAPHUU010000035.1 GCA_026193555.1 Rhodanobacter sp. | reverse complement strand
CGCCCCGAAGTGCTGCACCAGGCCGGCAGCCGTGGCCTGGAAGAGGCCCGCGAGGCCTACGCGAAGGCCGGTGTCGAGGCCGACGTCGTGCCGTTCATCGACGATATGGCCGCCAGCTACGGCTGGGCCGATCTGGCGGTTTGCCGCGCCGGCGCGCTGACCGTGGCCGAACTCACCGCGGCGGGTCTCGGTGCGCTGCTGGTGCCGTTTCCGCATGCGGTGGACGACCACCAGACACGTAATGCCGAGGCGTTGCTGGAAGCGGGCGCCGCCGAGCTGATACAGGAATCCGATCTGGACATTGAAAGATTGTCACTACGCCTGCAATCGCTGCTCGCCGATCGTGCGCGACTGCTGACCATGGCCGAGGCCGCGCGCGTACTGGCCAAACCGGCTGCGGCCGCGGTGATCGCCCGCGCCTGCATCGAGGTGGCCGCATGACTTCGCGCCGACTGCAACCGCACGAGGACATGATGAGCATGTTTCGCCGCGTGCATTTCATCGGCATCGGCGGCGTCGGCATGAGCGGCATTGCCGAGGTGCTGCACAACCTTGGCTATGCGGTATCCGGCTCCGACCGGGCCAACTCGCCAACCGCGCAGCGGCTGCAGAAGCTGGGCATCGACGTGCATGTCGGTCATGCCGCCGAGCACATCGGTGACGCGGACGTGGTGGTGACTTCGAGCGCGATCAAGCAGGACAATCCCGAACTGGTCGCCGCGCGCGCCGCCCGCATTCCGGTGATCCCGCGGGCGGAGATGCTCGGCGAGCTGATGCGTTTCCGCCGCGGCGTGGCGATCGCCGGCACCCATGGCAAGACCACCACCACCAGCCTCACCGCCAGCGTGCTGGCCGAAGGCGGATATGACCCGACTTTCGTGATCGGCGGCCAGCTCAACGCCGCCGGCGCGAACGCGCGCCTGGGCACCGGTCAGTATCTGGTGGCCGAAGCCGACGAATCGGATGGTTCGTTCCTGCTGCTGTCGCCGGTGATCGCCGCAGTGACCAATATTGACGCGGATCATCTGGAAAATTACGGCGGCGATTTCGCCCAACTAAAGAAGGCATTTTCCGACTTCCTGCATCGTTTGCCGTTCTACGGCCTGGCCGTGCTGTGCGTGGACGATGCGGAAGTCGCCGAGCTGGCCCGCACCACCCCCCGTCGGGTGATGACCTACGGCATCGACGCACCGGATGCCGATGTGCGCATCAGCAACCTGTCGCAGCATGGCTTCGAGATGCATTTCGACTTGTGGCTGCCGGGCCGCGCCGAGGTACTGCCGGTGAAGCTGAACCTGCCCGGTCGGCACAACGTGCTCAACGCGCTGGCGGCCGCCACCATCGGCTGGCAACTCGGCGTCGAGGCCGAGGCCATCGCCCGTGCGCTGGAGCATTTCCAGGGCGTGGGCCGCCGCTTCCACCGTCGCGGCGAGCTCGCGCTGGATCACGGCAGCGTATTGCTGGTCGACGACTACGGCCATCACCCGCGCGAACTGGCAGCGGTGTTCGATGCAGTCCGTGGTGGCTGGCCGGACCGGCGGCTGGTGGTCGGCTTCCAGCCGCACCGCTACAGCCGCACGCGCGATCTGCTGGACGACTTCGCCAACGTGCTGGCCGAAGTCGACGTGCTGGTGCTGACCGATGTGTATCCGGCGGGCGAGACGCCGATTGCGGGCGCCGACGGACGCGCACTGGCGCGCGCGGTGCGTGCGCGTGGCAAGGTCGATCCGGTGCTGATCGATCACCCGCGTGAATTGAAGGACACGCTGCCCGCCCTGCTGCACGACGGCGACGTGTTGCTGCTGCTGGGCGCTGGCGACATCGGAGCTGCGGCGCTGGAACTGGCGCAGCAAGGCCAGTTGAGGACCCCCAAGCCATGAGCCAACCCGTGATGAGCGCCTGCAGGATCACTGACCCGGCCCAGTTCGGTCGTGTCGCCGTGGTGATGGGGGGGAGTTCGACCGAGCGCGAGGTGTCGCTCGACTCCGGTCGCAACGTGCTGGCCGCACTGCTGGCGCGGGGGATCGACGCGCAACCGATCGACGGTATACCGGCCCTGCTCGACGCGCTGCGCGCCGGCCACTTTGCGCGCGTGTTCAACATCCTGCACGGCCAGCATGGCGGTGGCGAGGACGGCGTACTGCAGGGGGCGCTGGAGTCGCTGCATGTGCCGTACACCGGTTCGGGCGTGCTGGGCTCGGCGTTGTCGATGGACAAGACCCGCTCCAAACGAATCTGGCAGTCGCTGGGCCT
>JAPHUU010000172.1 GCA_026193555.1 Rhodanobacter sp. | reverse complement strand
CTTCGACGCGGCATATCGTTCGCGGGGGATTGTTCGGCCCATCCATGGGCCTCACCCCTTCGCGCTGCGCGCTGCGGGGCCAGCCTGCGGCTGTCCAAATTCGTTCCAGACGAATTTGTCGAACGGAGGGTTCGTCCACCACCGTCTCTCCGCCAGATACGCAAAACGCCCCTTGCGGGGCGCTTTGCGTATCTGGCGGAGAGAGAGGGATTCGAACCCTCGATAAGGCTTTTGACCCTATACTCCCTTAGCAGGGGAGCCCCTTCGGCCGCTCGGGCATCTCTCCGGGTTTTTTTCCGCATTACGGCGGAGCCGGCAAGGATACTGACCGGCGTGTTCAAGGTAAAGACTTAATTCAACAATCAGTGCTCGGCGGGTTCGTCAGGCACTTGGCCTGCATCGCTCTCGCCCTTGATTCGTTGGTAGATCTCCTCACGATGGACGGCGACGGTCTTGGGCGCATTGATGCCGATGCGCACCTGATTGCCTTTGACGCCCAGAACGGTAACGGTCACCTCGTCACCGATCATCAGGGTTTCGCCAACCCTGCGGGTCAGAATCAACATGTTTGCTACTCCATCAACTGGTATTTACAGGCCTGTGGTTCGTTGGTGCCTCACCCCTGAGCACCACGCGACCCGCAGTTCAACGATCCGTATGTCGAAGACCCTGCCGCCTTTCCGACCTTGGCCACGACACCGGATGCATGCCATGGTTGGCGGCTATCACCGTCCCGGCGAAAACACCGGATCACGATAGTAGCCGAGCGCTGACCGCAGGTGCAATCTTGCACCTGCACAATCATCTCTTTCCATGACAGTGCCCGTTCAAGGCGCTAGCTGTTGTGACACCCAGTGGGGCAATCCAGCGAGCACTTCCGGCAGGTTCGCCGAGTCCAAGCCCCCGCCCTGTGCCAGGTCAGGCCGGCCACCGCCCTTGCCGTCAATCTGTGCGGCCACGTGCGCCACCACACTGCCGGCCTTGATCTTGCCCAGGGCCGCACCATGAACTCCGCCAATGAGCGCCACCCGGCCATCCACGGCACCGGCCAGCAGGATCACGCAATCGCCCAGTTGCTGCTTGAGCTGATCCACACTGTCGCGCAGCGATTTGGCATCGAGTCCCTCCAGCCGTGCCGCCACCACCTTGATTCCATTGATGTCGTGCGCGGTGCCGCCGAGATCCGCCGTCGCCGAACCCGCCGCCTTGCTGCGTAATGATTCCAGTTCACGCTCGAGCTTCTTCTGGCGATCGAACAGCTGCCGCAATTTTTCCACTGCATCGTCGCCACTGCTGGAAAGCAGCTGCGACAACTCGCCAAGACGACGTTCCTCGTCCGCCACCCACGCCAGTGCGCCCGCGCCCGTCACTGCCTCGATACGGCGCACACCGGAAGCCACGCCGGCTTCGCTGACGATCTTGAACAGACCGATGTCGCCGGTGCGGTCGACATGGGTGCCGCCACACAGCTCGGTTGAGAAATCACCCATCTTCAACACGCGTACCTCGTCGCCGTACTTCTCGCCGAACAAGGCCATTGCGCCGTAGGCGATCGCCTCGTCATACGCCATCTGGCGCACCTCGGCGGCGGCATTGCGGCGCACCTCGGCATTCACCATCGCCTCGACGCGGGCCAGCTCGTCGCGGCTCACCGGTTTGAAGTGCGAGAAATCGAAGCGCAGCCGGTCGGGCGCCACCAGCGACCCCTTCTGGGACACATGGTCACCAAGCACCTTGCGCAAGGCCGCATGCAACAGGTGGGTCGCCGAATGATTGAGCACGATCGACTGACGGCGTGCCGCGTCCACGCTGGCCTCGACCATGTCGGCCGTGCGCAGCGGCTGGGCACCATGCCAGCGGCCCGCATGACCGAAGAACACGCCGCCCATCTTCACGGTATCGCCGACGTCGAAACGGCCACCATCGGTGGACAACTCGCCGCTGTCGCCGACCTGACCACCCGATTCCGCGTAGAACGGCGTGCGATCGAGTATCAGCAGACCCTCCTCGCCATCCGCCAACTGTTCCACCTGCTTGCCGGCGCGGACGATACCCAGCACCTTGCAGCCCTGCGCGCGCAGCGCCTCGTAACCGAGAAATGCGGTGGGCTTAAGCTGGCTGGCCAGTTCCGCGGGCATCTGGCCCTTCGCCTCGAAGCGGCCGGCAGCGCGTGCACGCGTGCGCTGCTCGTTCATGGCCTGCTCGAAGCCGGCCATGTCCACCTCGAGACCGCGCTCGCGCGCGATGTCGGCAGTCAGGTCGACCGGGAATCCGAAGGTGTCATAGAGCCGGAAAGCGTCCTCGCCCGCAATCGTGTCGCGGGACCTTCCCGCAACCTCGTCGAACAGGCGCATGCCGTGCTCCAGTGTCTCGCCGAAACGCTGCTCCTCGGTGCGCAACGCGTCTTCGACGAACGCCTGCTTCGCCGCAAATTCGGGATAGGCCTCGCCCATTTCCTCGACCAGCGGCGCCACCATTTTCCAGAAGAAATCACCACGCACGCCCAGCATCCAGCCATGCCTCAAGGCGCGACGGATGATCCGGCGCAGCACGTAGCCACGCCCCTCGTTGGATGGCAATACGCCATCGACAATCAGGAAGGAACAGGCGCGGATGTGATCGGCGATCACGCGCAGCGACTTGTTCGCCAGGTCCGTCGTATCGGTCAGCTCGCCGGCCACACGAATCAGGTGCGTGAACAGGTCGATCTCGTAGTTGGAGTGCACGTGCTGCAGGATCGCGGCGAGGCGCTCCAGGCCCATGCCGGTATCCACGCACGGCGCCGGCAGCGGGCTCAGCGTGCCGTCCGGCGCACGATCGAACTGCATGAACACCAGGTTCCATATCTCGATGTAGCGGTCGCCGTCCTCGTCCGGCGAGCCGGGCGGGCCACCGGCGATATGCGGGCCGTGATCGTAGAAAATCTCGGAACTGGGCCCGCATGGACCGGTATCGGCCATCTGCCAGAAGTTGTCCGAGGCGAATGGCCCACCCTTGTTGTCGCCGATGCGGATGATGCGCTCGGCCGGCACCCCGATCTCGTCGCGCCAGATCGCAAAGGCCTCGTCGTCGGTGTGGTACACCGTCACGGTGAGCTTGTCGGCGGACAGCTTGAACACGTCGGTCAGCAACTCCCACGCCCACACGATCGCCTCGCGCTTGAAATAGTCGCCGAACGACCAGTTGCCCAGCATCTCGAAGAACGTGTGGTGGCGCGCGGTGTAGCCGACCGCGTCCAGGTCGTTGTGCTTGCCACCGGCACGCAGGCAGCGCTGCACGTCCGCTGCCCGGACGTATCCAGGTTTCTCGCTGCCGAGGAACACATTCTTGAACTGCACCATGCCCGAGTTGGTGAACATCAGGGTCGGGTCGTTCGATGGCACCAGCGAGCTGGACGGCACGATGGTGTGCCCCTTGCCG
>JAPHUU010000294.1 GCA_026193555.1 Rhodanobacter sp. | reverse complement strand
CGCCTAGCAGCGCGATCGGTCGGGACATTCTCCACCTCTTTGAACCAACGGCATGGTGCGGAACGGAAGGTTGGCACCCCCGTCACCGTCCAAGCAAGCTGCACGGCGCACAACGAACATGCCCGGCGTCGCCGGCAGATCAACCGTGTCCGGCGCTCACCGCGATTCAACGGACAATGCAGGGAAGCCACCGGCCCTTCGCGGGCCGGTTCAGCTTTGCCAACAGCTGACGTCCGCCAGGCGTCCTGCCCGATTCATGAACGCATCGAAGGCATCGGCGGGAACGGGGCGGCTATACAGATAACCTTGAAACAAATTGCATCCATTCCGATGCAGAAAGGCAAACTGTTGCTCCGTTTCAACGCCCTCGGCAACCACGTCCATGTCCAACGCATCGGCCATGGCAATGATGGTCTGAATGATGACCGAATCGGTAGGCTGGATGCCGATGTTCCTCACAAAGGACTGGTCGATCTTTATCTGACTCAGCGGCAGTCTTGTCAGACTCGACAGCGATGAATAGCCCGTACCGAAATCGTCCAGGACAAACATGACACCCACTTCCCTGAGCGCATTCATCTTCTCGATGGTGTTGTCAACGTTGAACACCATGCTCTCGGTAAGCTCAAGCCTGAGCCGTGCCGGGTTGATATCGCTGGCAGCCACAACCTGCTTCACGCTGGCAACGAAATCAGGCTGGCGAAACTGATACGCACTGACGTTCACGGAGAGCTCCAGTTGGCCGGTGCGGGCATCACCCTCCCACCTCTTCAGCTGCGCACACGCCGTCTCCAGCACCCATTGCCCAAGGGGCAGAATCAAGCCTGTTTCCTCTGCGACCGCCATGAACTCGCCCGGGCAAATCAATCCCCGTTCCGGATGCAGCCAACGAACCAGGGCCTCTGCGCCAACAATCCCTCCCACGTGGTTCACTTGCGGCTGATAGTGGAGGATGAATTCATGCCGTACCAATCCCTGGCGCAGATCCTCCTCCAGGGTTATGCGATCCGACACGACGTTCTGCATGTTCGCGAAAAAAAATCTCAGCGTATTGCGTCCGCCGTATTTGGACTGGTACAAGGCCAAATCAACATGCTTGAGCAGGTCCGCATAATTCGCGGCGTCGCTGAACATGTCCAGGCCGATGCTGCCACTCGAGCGACAGGTGAAGTGGTCGAACACGTAGTCTTCGCTCAGAACAGCAAGGATTTCTTCGCCTACCCGCCTGGCCTGGGCCTCTGCCTCCCGAGGCGTCCCGCTCAATTCCTCCAGCAGCACCACGAATTCATCACCTCCCAGTCGGGCAAGGCTGTCAGCCCTGCTCAAGACGCCCCGCAGACGATGCACCGTCTCGATGAGCACCTTGTCACCGACGTCATGGCCGCGTGTGTCGTTGATCAGTTTGAAGTGGTCCAGGTCGATGAGCATCATCGCGCCGCCACAACCGCTTAGCCGCGCTCTGGCAGCCGCCTTTGCCGTCAGCTCTTCCAGTGATCGACGGTTGGGGAGCTGCGTCAACGCATCATGGGCGGCGCAGTGGAGCGCAGCAGCCTCGGCGGACTTCATCGCGGTGATGTCGACAAAGCTGCCGATGTAGTGCGTGGTGGCTCCATCCTCACCCATCACCTTGTTGATGCTCAGCCAGACTGTGTGGAGCTGCCCATCCCGGCGCCGGCTGGCTACTTCACCATGCCATACGCCATGAGCCAGCACGGATGCCTGGATTGCCTGGTAGCGCGCCTTTTCATGCTGGCCTGAAATGAGCATGAGCGGGGTCTTTCCGATCACCTCCTGCGGCCCATAGCCAGTAACACGCACAAATGCGTTGTTCACCCGAATGATGGCTCCCTGGCTGTCAGTGACGCACATGCCCGAGAGGGATTCAAAGGCAACGGAGGCAATGCGCTGCTGCAGCTCATGCTGCCTGTTCTGGGTGGTGTCGAAAATTACCGCGCGGTGCTTGATGACGTTGCCGGCAGTATCCTTGACTCCCACCGAACTCAGTGCGATCGGCCTTTCCTCCCCCTCCTTTCCAAGCAGGACAAGCTCCATGTTTTCGATCGAGCCGTTGGCGAAGGCTTCCGAATAGACCGCCTGAAAACGGCTTCGGCTTTTCTCGCTCAGGCAATCCAGAAATTTCTTCTTGCCGATGAGTGCTTCCGACGATGAGCCAATCCACGCAAGCTCACGTTTGTTGACAGCCAGAAAGGTGCCATCGGCATCCAGGGTGTGGCTGCCGAACGGCGCATGCTCGTACACGCCGACGATTTCCTGTTCCAAAGACCGCAACTTCGCTTCAAGATCCGCCACATTGGTCGCGGACGACGTGTCTGGCACAGGCGACGATGTCGATGTTTTGCTCATCCGATACTCATAAAACAGACTGCTTCACTAAAATCAGTCATTCCGCGAGCGGATACAAGGCGGGCTGGCCTCAAACTTTTTTCTTGCCCGTAATCTCTCGCACGTTACTCGCCATCTGCGCGGCCGCAGCAGCGGCGACGGTTGCACGTTTCGTGGCCTCCGCAGCTTCGCTCGACGCATGCAGCGCGGTCTCTTCT
>JAPHUU010000127.1 GCA_026193555.1 Rhodanobacter sp. | reverse complement strand
TGTCGATCGGCATCGGCGCCAAGCAGGTGCTTTACAACCTGGCCGAGGCGCTGCTGAACGAAGGTGACGAGATCTGCTTTCCGGCGCCGTTCTGGACCACCTACCGCGACATCGCTGACATCGTCGGCGCGAAGATCAACGTGATGCATTGTGGTGCGGAACAGAACTACAAGCTGACGCCGACCCAGCTCGATGAGGCGCTGGCACGCAAGCCGAAGGTGTTCCTGTTCAACAACCCGTCCAATCCCACCGGCATGGTCTACACGCGCGAGGAAATCGCTGCGCTGGCCGAGGTTCTGGGGAAGTATCCGGACACCTGGATCATCACCGACGACATCTACAACTCGATGGTGTTCGACGGCATCGGCTACCACAACTTCGTGTTCGCCAGGCCCGAGTTGCGCGAGCGGACGATCTTCGTCGACTCGCTGTCCAAGACCTACGGCATGCCGGGCTGGCGGGTCGGTTTCATCGCCGGCCCCGAAATCGTGGCGAAGGCGGTGACCACGCTCAATTCCAACCACATCACCAGCCTGCCGGAAGTAATCAGCGCCGCCGCGGTGGCGGCGCTGATCGGCCCGCAGGACGTGCCGCAGGCGAAATGTGCCGAGTTTGCCGGCAAGCGCGACACCGTGGTGGCCGCGCTGCGTGCGATCCCCGGCGTGATCTGCCCGCGACCGCAGGGCGCGTTCTATGCGTTTCCGGATATTTCCGTGGCGTTCGGCAAGCACCATCACGGCGTGGCGATCGCCAACGATGTGGATTTCTGTGCCGCGCTGCTGGAGGCCAAGGGTGTCGCCTGCGTGCCGGGCTCGGCCTTCGGCGAGCCGCGCGCGATGCGCCTTTCCTACACCTGCCCGACCGCGCAGCTGGCGCCGGGACTTGCGCGCATCGCCGAGTTCTTCGCTGAGCTGAGCTGATCGACCGCCCGTTGCCCGCATCGCCGGATGCGGAACCTGATTTCATGTTTCCCCAAGGAGTTGCCACGATGAAAGCCCCCGTTCGAGTTGCTGTTACCGGTGCCGCTGGCCAGATCGGCTATGCGCTGCTGTTCCGCATTGCCGCCGGCGACATGCTGGGCAAGGACCAGCCGGTAATCCTGCACCTGCTGGAGATCACCCCGGCGCTGCCCGCGCTGCAGGGCGTGGTGATGGAACTCAACGACTGCGCCTTCCCGACCCTGGCCGGCGTGGTTGCCACCGACGACCTCAACGTGGCATTCAAGGACGTCGACTACGCGCTGCTGGTCGGTGCGCGTCCGCGCGGTCCGGGCATGGAGCGCAAGGATCTGCTGGAAGCGAACGGTGCGATCTTCGGCCCGCAGGGCAAGGCATTGAACGATCACGCCAAGCGCGACGTGCGCGTGCTGGTGGTCGGCAACCCGGCCAATACCAACTCGCTGATCGCCCAGCAGAACGCGCCGGATCTGGATCCGAAGTGCTTCACCGCGATGGTGCGGCTGGACCACAACCGCGCGCTGAGCCAGCTGGCCGAGAAGACCGGCACGCACAACACCGACATCAAGAGGATGACGATCTGGGGCAACCACAGTTCCACCCAGTACCCGGACATCCACCACACCACGGTCAATGGCAAGGCGGCGATGTCGCTGGTCGACCAGGCTTGGTACGAGGCCGACTTCATCCCGACCGTACAGCAGCGCGGCGCGGCGATCATCAAGGCGCGCGGCGCCTCGTCGGCGGCCTCGGCCGCGTCGGCCGCGATCGATCACATGCGCTCGTGGGCGCTGGGCACCGCCGAGGGTGACTGGGTCTCGATGGGTATCCCGTCGGACGGTTCCTACGGCATCGCGCCGGGCGTGATCTACGGCTATCCGGTGACCGTGAAGGACGGCAAGTACGCGATCGTGCAGGGCCTGGCGATCAACGAGTTCTCGCGCGCCCGGATGGATGCCACCGAGAAGGAACTGCGCGAAGAACGTGCCGGAGTCGAGCACCTGTTCGCCAGCAAGTAAGTTCGGCTCGCCCTGCGCCGCGCAGGGCGAGTACCAGAACGGGCCGGCTCATGCCGGCCCGTTTTCGTTGGAGCCATGCAACAAAGGTCGAGTACGCGGGGTTGCCACAACTGGACTACGCTGGGGCTTTCCCGACACGAGGGCGCTACCGTGGATTACGACGCGTTCTACCGACAATCGATCGAGGAGCCGGAGCAGTTCTGGGCCGAGCAGGCGCGGTTGATCCACTGGGATGTCCCGCCGCGGCAGATCCTCGAGCAGTCGAATCCGCCGTTCCGCCAGTGGTTCGTCGGTGGCACCACCAACCTCTGCTATAACGCGGTCGATCGTCATCTGGCCGAGCGCGGCGAGCAGCTGGCGTTGGTGGCGATCTCGACCGAGACCGACGTCACCCGGGAAATCACCTATCGCGTGCTGTATCGGGAGGTGAACCGGTTTGCCGCCATCCTGCAGTCGCTGGAGGTGGGCCGGGGCGACCGCGTGGTGATCTACATGCCCAACATGGCCGAGGCGGTGTACGCCATGCTGGCCTGCGCCCGCATCGGCGCGATCCACTCGGTGGTGTTCGGCGGCTTTGCCGCGCACAACCTGGCACTGCGCATCGATGATGCCGAACCCAGGCTGTTGATCTGCGCCGACGCGGGCATGCGCGGGGGCAAGGTGATTCCGTACAAGCCGCTTGTCGATGCGGCGCTGGCCGAATCGATATCGCCGCCGCCACACGTGCTGATCGTCAGCCGCGGGCTCGATCCGCAGATGAGCCGCGTGGACGGGCGCGACGTCGATTACGCGCGCCTGCGCGCCGAACACATGAATGCCGAAGTGCCGGTGGTGTGGCTCGAATCCAACGAGCCCAGCTACCTGCTTTACACCTCCGGCACCACCGGCAAGCCCAAGGGCATCCAGCGTGATGTCGGCGGTTATGCAGTGGCGATGGCATTGTCGATACGCACCATCTTCGATATCGCGCCGGGGCAGGTGATGTTTTCGACTTCCGATGTGGGCTGGGCGGTGGGGCATTCCTACAACGTCTACGGACCGCTGATCGGCGGCGCCACCTCGCTGCTGTACGAGGGGCTACCCACGCGCCCTGACCCCGGAATCTGGTGGCAGCTGTGCGAGAAGTACGGCGTGCGCACGATGTTCTCCTCGCCGACCGCGCTGCGCGTGCTGAAGAAGCAGGATGCCAGCTGGCTGAAGAAGTACGACCTGTCGCAGCTGAAGTGGTTGTTCCTGGCTGGCGAACCGCTGGATGAGCCGACCGCGCACTGGATCACCGACGGGCTGGGCGTGCCGGTGATCGACAACTACTGGCAGACCGAGACTGGCTGGCCGGCGATCACGCTGATGCCCGGGCTGGAGCTGAAGCCGGTGAAGTTCGGTTCGCCGGGGCTGCCGGCGCCGGGCTACAAGATGAAGGTGATCAACGAGGTCACCGGCGAAGAGGCGGCGGCCGGCGAGAAGGGCGTGCTGGTGTTCGAGCCGCCGCTGCCGCCGGGCTGCCTGACCACGGTGTGGCGCGACGATGACCGCTACATCAACAGCTACTTCAGCCATTTCAAGGAGCTGCTGTACAGCTCGCTGGACTGGGCGATCCGCGACGCGAACGGCTACACCAACATCCTTGGTCGCACCGACGACGTGATCAACGTGGCCGGGCACCGGCTGGGTACACGCGAGATCGAGGAGTCGGTCGCCACCCACGCCGGGGTGGCCGAGGCGGCGGTGATCGGCATGAAGGACGATCTCAAGGGTCAGGTGCCGGTGGTGTTCGCCACCCTCAGGCCGGGCGTGAGCGGGTCACCGGTCGAGGTGGCGAAGGCCTTGCAGCAATGCGTCACCGACCAGCTCGGTGCGGTGGCGCGACCGGCACGCGTCTACCTGGTCAATGCGCTGCCCAAGACCCGCTCGGGCAAGCTGCTGCGCCGCTCGCTGCAGGCGCTGGTGCAGAATGCCGACCCCGGCGATCTGTCCACGCTGGACGACCCCGGCGCGCTGGACGAGGTGCGCAAGGCGCTGCTGCGCGGACCCGACCTCGGGAGCTGACGCGTCGACAACCCGCGCAGGAAAAACGGGACGGCATGCGTCCCGTTTCGGGTTTCATCGCTGCCGGTGATGGTCGCGCCGATCAGGCGGCCTCGGCGATCTTTTCGGTGGCGGCTGCGGGCATGCGCATCAGGTGATCGAAGGCGCTCAGCGCGGCGGTCGAGCCCGCACCCATCGCGATCACGATCTGCTTGTAGGGCACCGTGGTGGCATCACCTGCCGCGAACACGCCGGGCAGTGAGGTCTGCCCGCGCTCGTCGATCACGATCTCGCCGCGCGGCGACAGCTCCAGCGTGCCCTTGAGCCACTCCGTATTCGGCAACAGCCCGATCTGCACGAAGATGCCATCCAGTGCGAGCGCCTGCGACTCGCCGCTGACGCGATCCTTGCAGCGCAGGCCGGTCACCTTCCGGCCGTCGCCGCGCACTTCGGTGATCTGCGTGCTCAGCAGGGTGTCGACATTGGGAAGGCTGCGCAGCTTGCGCTGCAGAATCTCGTCCGCGCGCAACTGGCTGTCGAACTCGATCAAGGTGACGTGGCTGACGATGCCGGCCAGATCGATCGCTGCCTCGACGCCCGAATTGCCGCCGCCGATCACCGCCACGCGCTTGCCCTTGAACAGCGGGCCATCGCAATGGGGGCAATAAGCGACGCCCTTGTTGCGGTACTCGTTCTCGCCCGGCACGTTCATCTGTCGCCAGCGCGCGCCGGTGGAGAGGATCACCGTCTTCGACTTCAGCGTGGCGCCACTGGCCAGCTGGATTTCCACCAGTCCGCCGTTGGCGTCCGTGGTGGGGATCAGCTGCTCGGCGCGCTGCAGGTCCATCACGTCCACGTCGTGCTCGCGCACGTTCTGCTCCAGCGCGGCGCTGAGCCTGGGGCCTTCGGTGTGGGCGACCGAAATGAGGTTCTCGATGCCCATGGTGTCCAGCACCTGGCCACCAAAGCGTTCGGCCACGACGCCGGTACGGATGCCCTTGCGTGCCGCATAGATCGCTGCGGCCGCACCGGCCGGGCCGCCACCCACGATGAGCACGTCGAAGGTTTTCCTGGCCCCGAGCTTGTCGGCCTCGCGCTGGCTGGCCCCGGTGTCGACCTTCGCCAGAATCTGCTCCAGGCTCATGCGGCCCTGGCCAAACAGCTCGCCGTTGAGATACACGGCAGGCACCGACATGATCTGACGCGCTTCGACTTCGTCCTGGAACAGCGCGCCGTCGATCGCCACATGCCGGATTTTCGGATTCAACACGCTCATCAGGTTCAGCGCCTGGACCACGTCCGGGCAGTTCTGGCACGACAGCGAAAAATAGGTCTCGAAGCGGTAGTCGCCATCGAGATTTCTGACCTGCTCGATCACGTCCTGCGCGGTCCGGGACGGATGACCGCCGACCTGCAGCAGGGCGAGTACCAGCGAGGTGAACTCATGCCCCATCGGGATGCCGGCGAAGCGCACGCCGATATCGCTGCCGGTGCGGTTGATCGCGAACGAGGGCTTGCGCTGGTCGTCGTCGCGGCGAAGCAGGGTGATCTGTCCGGAAAGGGAGGCGATTTCCTCCAGCAGTTCGTGCAGTTCGATCGACTTCGCGCCGTCGTCCAACGAGGCGACGATCTCGATCGGCTGCGTCATCTTTTCCAGATAGGTCTGCAACTGGTCCCTGAGGCTGACATCGAGCATGGCGAACTCCGTTGACGGGTTTTTCCAGGGCGAACGAGACGAGCACCCGGGCAAAACCGGGCGTCGCTTGACTTCTTTGCTGCCGAGGTGCAGCCGGAGGAACTCCGGCTGCGGGGCGGGTCGCAAGGCGACCCGCGGGTGTCAGATCTTGCCGACCAGATCCAGTGACGGCGACAGCGTCTTCTCGCCTTCCTTCCACTTGGCCGGGCACACCTCGCCCGGATGGGCGGCGACGTACTGGGCAGCCTTGAGCTTGCGCAGCAGTTCGGAGGCATCGCGGCCGATACCGCCGGCGTTGATCTCGACGATCTGGATCTTGCCTGCTGGATCGATCACGAAGGTGCCACGGTCGGCCAGGCCGGCTTCCTCGATCATCACCTCGAAGTTGCGGCTGATCAGGCCGGTCGGATCGCCGACCATGGTGTAGTCGATCTTGCGGATCGCGTCAGAGGTGTCGTGCCACGCCTTGTGCGCGAAGTGGGTGTCGGTGGAAACGGAGTAGATCTCGACTCCCAGCTGCTGGAATGCGGCATAGTTGTCGGCGAGGTCTTCCAGTTCGGTCGGGCACACGAAGGTGAAGTCGGCCGGGTAGAAGAACACGACCGACCACTTGCCCTTCAGGTCGGCGTCGGAAACCTCGATGAATTGGCCGCTCTTGAAGGCCTGTGCCGTGAACGGCTTGATTTCGGTATTGATCAGGGACATCTGCGGTGGCTTCCTTGTGGGTGGATGGTGGGGTGAAGGATAAGGGGAGTTTCTCAATCAATCTAATTGATTGTAAGGATGGCCTCGATTGATTGGGGCTATCGACAACGGGTGGCAGGCAAACCACTCATCCAGGGCATGGCCCAAGCGGGCGCTGCGGTGGTGTCGGGTGGCACGGCACCAATCCGGCCCGCACGATCGATCATGCGGCGCGGCGTGCCCTGGCG
>JAPHUU010000142.1 GCA_026193555.1 Rhodanobacter sp. | reverse complement strand
GTTTCGCGGATCAAGCATGGCCAACGACCTGAATCAGTCGCCCATCTGCTTCTGCAGATGTTCGCGACGTTCCTGCGCGTCCAGCGACAGGGTGGCAATCGGACGCGCATCCAGCCGGTCGATCCCGATCTCCTCATCGGTCTCTTCGCAGAAGCCGTAGCTGCCCTCTTCGATCCGGCGCAGGGCCTTGTCGATCTTGGAGATCAGCTTGCGGTAGCGATCGCGGGTACGCAGTTCCAGCGAGTTCTCGGTTTCACGAGTGGCGCGTTCGGCCTCGTCGCCGACATCACGCACCTCGTCGCGCAGGTTGTCCATGGTCTGGCGGGACTCTTCCACCAGCTGGTCACGCCAGTCACGCAGCTTGTTGCGGAAGTAGGCCAGGTGCTGCGGGCTCATGTACTCCTCGTTGTTCGAGGGGCGATAACCCTTGGGCAGGGTGATGGTACTGGTGGCAGGCAGGGCGTATCGCCCATCTTCACGGGTCACACCGGTATCGAGTTTTTTTGAAGCAAGTTTATTCATTGAGGACGACGATTTTTTCTGATTTGTGTGGGGAGAACCATGGCTCTCCGAAGCGGTTTCCGGCCTCGGTGTCACCATCGCGGTTGCACTCGCCACCTTGCCCTTGAACAGCCTGGTGGTGGGTGACGGGGATACGGTTTTGACGATCTGGCCAGGTACAACCTTGCTCACCGGCTTGCCGGGTGCAATTTTTGCTGCTGTCTTGCGTGCGGGCTTGCTGGCTGGCAGCCCTGCCGGCTTGGCTACTTTCCCGGCTGTCACGGCAGGTTTCTTCACTTCCACTTTCTTGGCGGGGGCATTCTTGACGGCAGCCTTTTTCGGTACGGCCTTCTTCAGAACCACTTTCTTTGCGACAACCTTCTTCGCTGTCGCAGCCTTCTTCACTGTCGCAACCTTCTTCGCTGTCGCAGCCTTCTTCACTGTCGCAACCTTCTTCGCTGTCGCAGCCTTCTTTGTTGCGATCTTCCCAACCGCCAGCTTTCCAGCCGGAGCAGCTTTCTTCGCTGACGGCTTGACGACGGCCTTGCGGACTGAGGGCTTGGCGACGGCCTTTTTCGGTGCTGCCGGCCTGGCTGTGCTCTTCGCTGCCACCTTGGCAGAAGGTTTGGGCTGAACCTTGGCTACCTTGCGGATCACTTTGGTCGGTGCCTTGGTCGATACCTTGGTAGTGCGCTTCACAGCCGCCCCCTTCGAGGCGCCCACTTTCGACTTGCCTGTCTTCATATCCTTCACCTTGGCTGCAGTCTTGCCCTTCTGCGCCTTGGCGGCGGTTGCACTACGCGTCGTTTTCGCCATATCCCTTCACCGTTATTTGGCCGTGACGGCCGGGTGTTATAGCCCAAGTGCCCTACACCAGCAACCCTGCTTCTGGAATACTTGCACAACCCAGCGCCCCAAGCTGCTCCGGCACCGTGAATGGTTGTGACCCGATTCCTGCTTTTTCTGCTCCGTTGTTACAAGCGCTGGCTCAGCCCCCTGCTGGGGCAACGTTGTCGCTTTTACCCCAGTTGCTCCGATTATGCACGGATTGCGCTCATACGCTTCGGTCCGTGGCGCGGCAGCCTGCTGGCCGGCTGGCGGCTGCTACGTTGTCAGCCACTGTGCACGGGCGGCGAAGACCCGGTGCCCGAACACTTCCACTACCCTCGTTGCCGTTGCCAACGAGACTCCCCCGATGCCCCATGACTGGCTGATCAAGAACGCCGAACTGGTCAACGAAGGCCGCCGCTTCCACGCCGACCTGCGCGTGAAGGATGGCCGCATCGAGACTATTGCCGCTGATCTCGATGCCCGTCCCGGTGAATCGGTGGTCG
Source organism: Rhodanobacter sp. (assembly GCA_026193555.1). Lineage (GTDB taxonomy): Bacteria > Pseudomonadota > Gammaproteobacteria > Xanthomonadales > Rhodanobacteraceae > Rhodanobacter. Next base: position 4,806 of record JAPHUU010000142.1, on the reverse strand, counting down.
ACGCCAGCGGCCTGTGGCTGCTGCCGGGCATGATCGACGACCAAGTGCACTTTCGCGAACCCGGCCTGACCCACAAGGCCGATACCTGGCACGAGTCGCGCGCCTGCGCCGCCGGCGGCATCACCAGTTTCATGGAGATGCCCAACACCAGGCCGCCGGCGCTCGACCGCGACACGCTTGAGGCGAAATACGCCCGCGCCGCGGAGACCTCGGCCGTGAACTACGCCTGTTACATGGGCGCCAGCAACGACAATCTGGAAGCGATCCGCGCACTCGACCCCAAGGCGGCACCCGGGGTGAAAGTGTTCATGGGCGCATCCACCGGCAACATGCTGGTGGATGATCCGGACACCCTGGACGGGATCTTCCGCGGTTGCCCCACACCGATCATCACGCATTGCGAAGACACACCGATGATCGACGCGCTGCACGCGAAGGCGCGCGAAAAGTACGGTGAGAACATCCCCGCCCGCGAGCACCCGCTGATCCGCTCGCGCGAGGCCTGCATCACCTCGACCCGGCTGGCAATCTCGCTGGCGCAGAAGCACGGCACCCGGCTGCACGTGCTGCATATCTCCACCGCCGACGAGCTGGCGCTGTTCCAGCCCGGCCCGGTCAGGGGCAAGCAGATCACCGCCGAGACTTGCGTGCACTTCCTGCATTTCGACGATGCCGACTACGAGCGACTGGGCTTCCTGATCAAGTGCAACCCGGCGATCAAGACCGCCGCCGACCGCGAGGCGATCATCCGGGCGCTGGCCGAGGGCCGCATCGACGTACTCGCCACCGACCACGCACCCCATCTGCTGGACGAGAAGGCGCAGAAATACGACAAGGCGCCGTCCGGCCTGCCGCTGGTGCAGTTCGCGCTGCAGGCGGCGTTGCAGCGCGTGTTCGAGGGCAAGCTGATGCTGGAGCGGGTAGTCGAGGCAGTGTGCCACGCACCCGCCACGCTATTCGACGTGCATCAACGCGGCTTCCTGCGCGAAGGCTATGCGGCCGACCTGGTGCTGGTGAACCCGAACAAGCCGCACACGGTGACCCGCAGCGAAGTCCTGTCCAAGTGCGGCTGGTCGCCGTTCGAGGGTGAGACCTTCTCAAGCTCGATCATCAGCACCTTCGTCAACGGCCAGCGCGTGTGGAACGGCTCCACCATCGACGACAGCGTGCGCGGCCAGCGGCTGGCATTCGACCGCTAAGCTGGCGGCGGGCGCCGAAGCGCCCTCCCCGCCGCAACGAGGACATCGGGTATGCTGCCGGCCGCTGCATCCGGCGACCACATGCCCCGCATCCTTCCCGACCTTCTCCCCGGGGGAGACGCTACACGCCTCACGATGCGGGGCCGTAGCCGCCGTCGATGCCCTTGCTCGCATAGGCCACCGCATCATGCGGATGCAGGCTTTCCTGATGCTCCAGCCGCACGTGGAAATCGGCGATGCGCGCATCCGCATCGAGCGCCTTCTGGATGCGCCGGGCAGCATCCTCGCAAAACATCAGGTTGCCGCCGTTGGCCAGCGCGAAGGCCTGTTCGTCCTCGCGCTTCACCGCCGTCTGCACCGGTGTTCCCAGCACCCGCTCGACCCGATCCAACAGGGAGATCAGGTCCAGCGGTGCATGGTCGACGAAGCGCACCAGCAATCGCGCCACGCTGCGCTGAGCATGCGGCGTGGCCACGATGCCCTTGTCGCTGCCGAGCCAGGCCAGCACGGCGCCATGATCGACCGGCTGGCCGGGTTGGAAATCCCTGGCGAACTGCTCCTGGATCAGTTGTCGCGACAGCGCGGCCGACGCCGGACAGGTCGAGGAATAGACGACTTCGGTGCCCAGCGCCAGCTGGAAACCGTCGGCGCACAGGCTGGCCTCGATCGAGACCGGATAGGCGCGCCAACCGCTGTTGGCACTGCGCAGGGCGACACGACGTATCAGGTGTTCGAAACGGATGCTGATGCGGGCGCGGTCGGCCAGCCCCTCGTGCGAGACGAGAAACTCGCCCAGCAGGGCCTGCAGCGTGGCGGCATCGAGCGTCCTGCTGCTGAGGTACTGATCGACCAGAAGGTACAGCCGCGACATGTGGATGCCGCGCTTGTCCGGCCGCGCGAGATTGACGAAGGCCCCGACCTGCGCACTGGCACGCTGCACGTCGCCATCGCCGGCCTCGAAACGCACCGGCACCTCGATGCCGTCCATGCCGACCCAGTCCAGTGCACCCGCCAGATGGGGCTGAACCTGGGTTGCCACATCGGGCATCAGGCGCGCGGTATTTTCATGACTGTGCATGGTGAGTTCCAGTATTCGGGCAATTGCATCGCCACGAGACCCTGCCATTTTGAGGCCATTCGGCGCCGCCGCAATAGCCGCCGGAGGGAAACGCTGCGTCCGGTGTGCGCTCAACCGGCATGGCGACGCCATGCGCGGGCGGCCTTCCATGCTGCCCACGTCGTCGCCAGACTGCCGTGCGGCATCCCTTTCTGCAGCGCCAGAAGCGCATCGGCAGCTCGGGTGGCGCGACGTGCCAGCGCGACATCCTGACGTGATTCCAGCGCGCGGAAGACACTCAGCGAACCAGGCAAGACTGCCGCCTCGCGCCATGCCGCCAGCAGGTCCGCGAGCTGTGCCTTGATCGCCTGATCGCGCGCCGCACCCGGCTCACGCAACTCATCGCGACTGAGCCCGTAGCGGGCCAGCCGGGCCATCGACAGCGGCAGACGGTCACGCTGGGTGTCGTCCGGAAGGCGGCGCAAGGCATGCAGCAGATGCGCCAGCGTGGCATGCCGCGAGGCTCGCTCTGAAGACGCGCCCTCACCGAACCACCAGACAGTCTCCAGTGCGGCCAACGCACCGTGCAGCGACGTCGCGGCGTCCATCTGCGCGGAAAAATCCGCGGCGGTGCCCTGTTCCAGCTGCGTCATTGCCGCCAGTACCGGTGCCAGCCACACATCCCGTGGCAAGCCATGCGCGCGCTCATCGTCGAACAGCACCTGGGTCAGCGGATGGCGGCCGCCGCTGGACGCCGCTCCCGCAAGCTCCTCCGCCCACCAGTTGAGCTTGCCGGCAGCCACCTGCGGTTCGCGGATGCCGTAGGCCGCGGCAAGCAGTTCCTGCTCCAGCGCCGCCAGCGCGACATGGCCGGGAAAATGCCGCGGATCGACGAATGCCAGGGCCACGCGCTGCTGCGGCTGCACCGCCAGCCATTTGTCGATGTAACTCTGCAGTGCGCCGACAGGTGCAGCGATCTGGCTCACGCGATCACCGAGGCCGATGCCAGCAACGCCAGCAAGCCGGCCGGCGTATCCAGCACCACGTCGGCGTTCCACTGATGCGGATCGCCGCCATCGAGATACCCCCAGCTCACCGCCACCGTGAACAACCCGGCCGCGTTGCCGGCCTGCACATCGCGGCGGTCGTCGCCGACAAACAGGCAGCGAGCGGGATCCACTTCGGCTCGTTCGCAGGCCAGCAGCACCGGCGCCGGATCGGGCTTCTTCACCGCCAGCGTATCGCCCGACACCACGGCGTGGGCGCGGTTGTTCCAGCCGATGCGCTGCAGCAGGTCGTCGGTGAGGAATCCGGCCTTGTTGGTGACGATGCCCCAGCGCAGTCCCTGTGCCTCGATCGCCTCCAGCAACGCATCAATGCCGTCGAACGGACGCGTTGCCTGCGCCATCAGCGATTGATACAGCTCGAGGTAACGCGGCAGCAGCGCCTCGATCGCAGGCTCGCCGCGTCCGTCGAACGCACAGCGCAACACCGCACGCGCGCCGCGAGAGACCACCTCGCGCACCGGCGCATAGGGCGGCGGCTTGACGCCCTCCTCCGCGCACTGCCGTTGCAGGGCGGCGTAGAGATCGGGCGCACTGTCCAGCAAGGTACCGTCCAGATCGAACAGCACGCCCTGGATGTTTTCCGGCAATCGCTTCATGTCGGCTTGCGTGCGCAGAGCACGTAGTTGACCGAGGTGATGCGGCTCAGCCACGCCTTGCGATTGAGCGGGTTGTAGGCGAGCCCCGAGACATCCTCCAGTTCCAGACCGGCCCGGCGCAGCAAACGGGCCAGCTCGGACGGCTTCAGGAATTGCGCGTAGTGATGGGTGCCGCGCGGCAGCAGGCGCATCACGTACTCGGCGCCGACGATGGCCGCGCCGAACGCGGCCGGCGTGCGGTTGAGGGTGGACAGGAACAGCCGGCCGCCGGGCTTGAGCATCGCGGCGAGATCGTTCACCAGTGCAGCCGGGTCGGGCACGTGCTCGATCAGCTCCATGCAGCACACCGCGTCGAAACTCGCCGCCTCGCTGGCAGCCAGCTCGGTCGAGGATTGCACCCGGTAGTCGACCTGCAGGTTCGACTCGTGCAGATGCAGTTGGGCGGTCTCGATCACCCTCTCGCCCAGATCCACCCCGGTGACCCGGGCACCGGCGCGCGCCAGCGTCTCGCTCAGAAGGCCGCCACCGCAGCCGACATCGGCCACCTTTGCGCCATGCAACTCGACCCGCGCGGCAACATAGGCGGCGCGCACCGGATTGAGGTCATGCAGTGGACGCGACTCGCCGTCCGGATCCCACCAGCGTGCGGCCAACTGGTCGAAGCGGGCGATTTCCGAGGGGCTGACATTGGGGGCTGATTGCATCACTGAATCCTCAAGGGCCTTGGCAGAGTCTAATGCGCCTGCCATTCGCGCACCGTAATCGTCCAGCCACCGCTGGCATGCGCTGGATCGTGCAGCGCGATCATCTGCGCCTCCGCCAGATCGTGCGCGCGCAGCAGATAGGCTCCACCGGACCGGTCGCCAAACGGACCGGACAGCTCATTG